>JBPCSY010000050.1:0-5910 GCA_051006695.1 Candidatus Nanopelagicales bacterium | reverse complement strand
GCCTTGTAGTCGTCCTCGTTCAGGGCGAACGCGAGCTTCTGGACGAGGGCGATGGCCTCGAGGTGGTTGAGGTTCATCTTCCAGTTGCCGGCCATCAGTGGCATGCGGGTGGTCTTGGCCATGTCAGTTCTCCTCAAGGATTGCGATACCCGGAAGGGTCTTCCCTTCGAGGAATTCCAGGCTTGCACCGCCACCGGTGCTGATGTGGCTGAACTTTGACTCGTCGACATCGAGAATGCGGACTGCTGCGGCGCTATCGCCACCGCCAATCACGGTCATCGCCTCGCTGTTTGCCATCGCCACGGCTACGGCCTTGGTGCCACCGGCGAATGCCTCCATCTCGAACACGCCCATCGGGCCGTTCCATACGACAGTGCCTGCGTCGGCGATGCGCGAAGCGAAGAGTTCGCTCGTTCGAGGACCGATGTCCAGACCCATCCAGCCGACGGGAATCGCGTCCGCGGACACGATCTCAGTGTTGGCGTCGGCCGCGAAGGCGTCGGCGATGACGAAGTCCACGGGAAGTAGGAGCTCGACGCCACGTGCTTCGGCCTGCTCGATGAAGCCACGGACGGTGTCGATCTGATCAGCTTCGAGAAGTGAATTGCCGACCTCGTGGCCTTGCGCAGCAAGGAACGTGTACGCCATGCCGCCGCCGATGAGCAGGCGATCAACGCGACCGAGGAGGTTGCCGATCACACCGAGCTTGTCACTGACCTTGCTGCCGCCGAGGATGACCACGAAGGGCCTGGCGGGATCATTGAGAAGCTTCGTGAAGACCAAGGCCTCCTTGTGCACCAGGCGACCTGCGGCGCTGGGCAGCAGGCGAGCGACATCCGTCACGGATGCCTGCTCGCGATGCACGACACCGAAGCCATCGCTGACGTAGAAGTCAGCGAGTTCAGCGAGCTCCGCAGCAAGGGCCTTGCGATCGTCAGCGTTCTTGGAATCCTCGCGCTTGTCGTAGCGAATGTTCTCCAGCAGAACGACATCACCGGCCGACATTGCGGCGATGAGTGCCCTGGTCTGCGGACCGGTGATGTCCGCAGCCAGGGGCACCTCGATGCCGAGAAGCTCACTCAGACGCGCAGCCACGGGGGCCAGGCTGAACTCGGGCTTCGGCTCGCCCTTTGGGCGGCCGAGATGGGCAACGATGACAACCTTCGCTCCGGCATCACGCAGGGCGTTGATGGTAGGGAGTCCTGCCTGAATGCGGCCGTCATCGGTGATGACACGTGTGCCTTCGGAGCCATCGGCCAGGGGCACGTTGAAGTCCGAGCGGACCAGCACCGTGCGCCCGGCGACCGAGAGATCGTCGAGTGACTTCATGGTGATTCCTAGAGCTTCGAGCCGACGAGGCCAACGAGATCGACGAGGCGGTTGGAGTAGCCCCACTCGTTGTCGTACCAGCCGACAACCTTGGCCAGGTTGCCGTTGGTGTAAGTCAGGCCCGAATCGAAGATGCATGACGCCGGATCGGTCACGATGTCGCTCGAGACGATGGGGTCCTCGGTGTAGTTGAGGATGCCCTTGAGTGCGCCGTTCGCCGCCGCCTTGATAGCAGCGTTGATCTCCTCGGTGGTGGCCGCGGTCTTCAGCTCGACGGTGAGGTCGGTGGCGGAGCCTGTGGGAACCGGCACGCGCATGGCGTAGCCATCGAGTTTGCCCTTGAGCTGCGGCAGCACGAGGCTGATGGCCTTAGCCGCACCGGTGGTGGTGGGGATCATGTTGAGAGCGGCGGCACGTGCACGACGAAGATCGCTGTGCGGGAAGTCAAGGATCTTCTGGTCATTGGTGTACGCGTGGATCGTGGTCATGAGGCCGCGCTCGATACCGAAGGTATCGTCGAGGACTTTGGCCATCGGCGCGAGGCAGTTGGTGGTGCACGACGCGTTGGAGATGATGTTGTCGGTGGCGGGGTTGTACTTGTCGTCGTTGACGCCCATGACGATCGTGATGTCCTCGCCCTTGGCCGGTGCCGAGATGATGACCTTCTTGGCGCCTGCGGTCAGGTGCTTGCCGGCAGACTCGGCATCGGTGAAGAAGCCAGTGGATTCGATGACAATGTCGGCGCCGACCTTGCCCCAGGGCAGTGCTCCCGGATCGCGCTCAGCGAAGATCGGGATGACCTTTCCTCCGACCGTGATCTGGCCCTCACCGGAGACGACCTCACGGTCGAGGCGGCCGAGAATGCTGTCGTACTTGAGAAGGTGCGCCAGGGTCTTGGTGTCAGTGAGATCGTTGATACCCACGATCTCGACATTGGCACCGCTTGCCAGCAGGGCGCGGAAGAAATTACGACCGATACGTCCAAAACCGTTAATGCCGACCTTGATCGTCACCTTTGACTCCTCATGCATCGCCGATGTGGATCGGCTCCGGAGATCCAGTCTTTCCCGGGCAAGCAAACGTTTGCATCGGCTATCCACCTCGTGAGCGAACAGGCCCGGCAGGATCACGTCAATCGTAGCGAACATGTGTCACCCAGCACTCAGGGGTAGGGCCGCGTTCCACTGGGTAGCCCATCGGGTAGCCCTCGACCCATCCAAGGGATCAGGCCTCGTCACCCTCGAGTATGTCGGGGCCGAGCACGGACTCCGTGTCCGGTATCCCGAGATCCTGGGCACGCTTGTCGGCCAGGGCCAGTAGACGACGGATACGCCCCGCAATGGCGTCCTTGGTCATGGGCGGGTCTGCCAGGGCTCCGAGCTCCTCGAGGCTCGCCTGCTGGTGCTCGAGCCTCAGTCGGCCAGCTACCACCAGGTGGTCAGGAACCTCGTCTCCGAGGATCTCCAGGGCGCGTTGAACCCTGGCGCCGGCGGCGACCGCCGCCCGCGCCGAGCGACGGAGATTGGCATCGTCGAAGTTGGCGAGGCGATTGGCCGTGGCTCGCACCTCGCGGCGCATCCGGCGCTCCTCCCAGGCCATGACCGATTCGTGAGCACCGAGACGGGTGAGCATGGCGCTGATGGCATCCCCGTCCCGGATGACGACCCGATCGACCCCCCTGACCTCACGTGACTTCGCGGCAATGCCCATGCGGCGTGCAGCGCCTACCAGGGCCAGCGCGGCCTCAGGACCGGGACATGTCACCTCGAGTGACGAGGAACGCCCTGGCTCCGTCAGGGAGCCGTGGGCCAGGAAGGCACCTCGCCAGGCTGCCTCTCAATCACAGAGCCCGCCGGCCACGATTGCGGGCGGAAGTCCGCGCACCGGGCGACCACTCGCATCAACGATGCCGGTCTGACGGGCCAGAGCCTCACCGCCCTCGACCACGCGCACGAGGTAGCGGGTGCCCTTGCGGATTCCGCTCGGCTGCACCATGGTCACGTCACTGTCGTGGCCGTAGATATCGAAGAGGTCCTTGCGCAGCCGCCGGGCGGTCGCACCGGCATCGAGGTCAGCCTCGATGACGATATGCCCGGAAATGATGTGCAGGCCGCTGGCAAACCGAAGGATCGTGGAGACCTCGGCCTTGCGGCAGCAGGCCTTGGTGATCTCGACGCGGCTGAGTTCATCTTTCACTGCTGAGGTCATGGCCATAGGGGCATCCTGCCATGACACGCGGTCGGGCGTGTCGCGCACGTCCCGAATTAGCGCAGTGATTCGAAGACCGTGCCGAATGCAACAGCCAGCCGGTCGGGATCGTGGGTACCTGCTCGGCTCGGATGGGTATGGCCGACCCCGGACAAGAGGAGTTCTGCACCCCCACACCCCGCTTGTAGCTCGTCGGTATCTCCGATATGCCGGGGGTCAGCGATGACGGCATCCAGGACCAGCCGAGGCTCCAGTTCGCGCAGCATGTCCAGCTGAGCTCGGGCGGGCACGCCCGCGGTCTCCTGATCGCGATGCGGATCTAGGTTCATCACCAGGATCTTGCGCGCCGGGCTTGAGACGATGGCATCCGCAAGCTCGGGGATCAACAGGTGCGGGAGCACGGATGTGAACCAGGAGCCCGGCCCGAGAATGACCACCTCGGCTGCCAGGACAGCCGCTACTGCCTCGGGGCAGGCGGGTGGGTTCACCGGCTCGAGCCGTATCCGCTCGACGGTGCCCTCCGTGGTGGCCACGGCCACCTGTCCGTGCACGATCTGGATGTGCGAGGCATTGAGCGATTCGAGGCCGCGGACATCAGCGACGATCTCCAAGGGAACGGTGCTGCACGGAAGCACCCGCCCTTGGGCCTCGAGTAGAGCCCCGAGCCAGTCGAGGCCGATGACGGTGTCGTGGGTCTCCTCCCAGAGTGCCGTGATCAGCAGGTTTCCCACCGAGTGCCCTGCGAGCTCGCCTTCGCCCCCGAAGCGGTGCTGAATCACGTCACTCCAGGTTCGACCCCAGGTGTCGTCACCGCAGAGGGCTGCGAGCGCCATGCGCAGATCGCCCGGGGGAAGTACCCCGAATTCCTCGCGAAGGCGACCACTGGAGCCCCCATCGTCGGCAACGCCCACCACAGCAGTGATCTGATCGGTCACCCGTCGCAGGGCACGAAGAGTGGCTGCGAGTCCGTGACCCCCGCCCAGCGCCACGACATTGGGCCCGGTGGCAGAGCGTGCGATGACAGTCCGGCGGCTCATTCCCGCCCCAGGTCTCGGTGCATCACGAGGGTCTGGATGCCGAGATGGCGCAACCGCGCGGCCAAGGCCTCCGACATGGCAACCGAGCGGTGCTTCCCGCCTGTGCATCCGATCCCGATGGTGACGTAACGCTTGCCCTCGACCACGTAGCCGTCGCTCACGATACTGATGACTCTCGTGTACGCATCGAGGAAGTCCGCCGCCGCATCCTGCGAGAGGACAGCGGACGAAACGGCAGAGTCGAGCCCGGTCTGCTCCCGCAGCCTTGGATCCCAGAAGGGATTCGGAAGGAATCTGACATCAGCGATGAGATCAGCATCGACAGGAATGCCGTACTTGAATCCGAAGGACAAGACGGTGGCATGGAGTGACAGCGGATCCTGATCTGCGAATGCGGCCTCGACCTTCCTGCGGAGATCGTGGACATTGATGCTCGTGGTGTCGATGACCACATCGGCATTGGCTCGAATATCTCCGAGTAGCTGTCGCTCACGCTGCAGGCCATCCATGATTCGCTGCTCCCCCTGCAATGGATGGGGTCGACGAGAGGACTCGAAGCGTCTGACCAGAGATTCGTCGGAAGCCTCGAGGAAGAGGGTGCGCACGTAGATCTGCTCTCGTGGCAGTGCTTCAAGTGCCTCACTGAGCTGACGAAAGAACGACCCACCGCGAACATCTACGACCACGGCAACCTTGGCAATATCGGGACTCTTGCGTGCGAGTTCGATCGCCTGGGGTAGCAAGGTGGGCGGAAGGTTGTCGATCACGAACCAACCGAGATCCTCCATCGCGCGAGCGGCCGTCGAGCGGCCGGCGCCTGACATGCCCGTGACCAACGCGACCTGGAAATCGGTTCCGTCCTCATGAGTCATCGCGATGACCTTCCTCGTCTGCGTGCAGATGATCGTGAATCGCCCCTGCAAGTGCAGAACCGACGCCCATGACCTCCTGCAATTGTGCCGTCGTCGCTGCCTTGATGGCACGCACCGTGCCGAAGTGCTGGAGAAGCGCCTTGCGACGTGAGTCCCCGAGCCCGGGAATGCCATCGAGTGCACTTGCCGTCGTTCGTTTTCCGCGGCGCTTGCGATGGAAGCTGATAGCGACGCGATGAGACTCATCACGAATCCTCTGCAGGAGATAGAGGCCCTCACTGGTGCGCGGCAGGATCACCGGATCCGACTCCCCCGGCAGCCACACTTCCTCAAGTCGCTTGGCAAGACCTATGACGGGAACATCCGAGACACCGGCTGCCATCAAGGCATCCTGGGCAGCACGTACCTGCGGCTGGCCACCATCGATCACGAGCAAGGACGGTGGGTAGGAGAAGCGCTTGAGC
>JBPCSY010000049.1:0-9528 GCA_051006695.1 Candidatus Nanopelagicales bacterium | reverse complement strand
GTCCCTGACCGACGTGGGGGTGAGCTCGTAGACGGCGGTCCCTGACCGACGTGGGGGTGAGCTCGTAGACGGCGGTCCCTGACCGACGTGGGAGTGAGCTCGTAGACGGCGGTCCCTGACGAGTGTCAGACCCTGTTTCTAGCCTGGGGCTATGAACATTGACTGCGGTACCTGCCAGGCTCCGGCCGTTGCGTGCTCTGACTGCGTGGTGTCTGTCCTCCTTGGCTCGATCAGCCCGGCCGCCTTCGTGCCCGACGAGCACGCCGACGCCCTCGGGGTGCTGGCCGATTCCGGCCTGATTCCACCCTTGCGCCTGGTGCCCCCGGCCCTCGAGAAGCCCTCACGAACCCCCCGTCGGAGGCGGCTCGCCTAGGGGGAAATTGTGCGATTGTGCCCCTGGGGACACCCGGGGCAGCCCGAGAAATCCCGTGTTACCGTGGAACGCAACGAGCATCATCCGGCGACGAAAGGGACGACAGGCGTGAGCCCTGCCTTCTCCAGACTGCGCGTGCTGCGCGCAGGAGTCGTGACCCTGGTCGCGTCCGCGCTGATGGTGACCCTGATTCCGGGCACCGCCCAGGCAGCGCCGAGCCTTGATCAGGTGCGCACCCAGGTGCGTGATCTCCAGGCCAAGGCTGAATCGGCCACCGAGCGCTACAACGAGGCCCAGGGCGAGCTCAATGAGCTCACCAACAGCCTGCGCGTGCTCAATGACCGCCGGGCTCGTCAGAAGAAGGCACTCGAAGCCGTCGTTGGCCAGGTCAATGCCCTCGCCCGTGCCACCTATGCCAGTGGCGGGGTCGACACCTCACTGCAGGTGCTGCTCGCCGACAACCCGACCCAGTTCCTCGCCCAGGCCTCCGCCCTCGATCAGGTGGCTCAATCGCAGGGGGCCTCACTGCGTCGCACCCAGACCGCCCGTCTGCGCTTGGCGCAGACAGAAGCGGCTGTTGCCCAGAAGCAGGCGGCTGCCCGGAAGGTCCGCAATCAGATGGCCGGCGATAAGCGCGATGCCGATGCCTCCCTCGCTGCGGCCGAGAAGGTGCTCAGTGGGCTCGAGTCCGCGCAGCGCCGTCGCCTCGAGGCGCAGGCGGCTGCTTCTCGCCGCGAAGCGCAGTCCACTGCCCAGAAGACATTGAGCAAGATCAAGCGGCCGAACAGCGCCGGTGGTGGCTTCAGTGGTGGCACTCGCGCAGCACTCGCCGTGCGTTACGCCCTGCAGCAGGTCGGCGATCGATACGTCGCCGCGCAGGCGGGCCCGAGTTCATTCGACTGCTCGGGGCTCACGCTCGCGGCCTGGCGTCAGGCCGGCATTTCGCTGCCGCACTACAGCTATTCCCAGTACGCACGCAGCAAGAAGATCCCGCTGAGCCAGATTCAGCCCGGCGATCTCCTGTTCTACTTCGGCGGCAGCGTGCACCACGTCTCGATGTACATCGGCGGCGGCAAGATGGTGCACGCGGCTAATCCGGGCGATGGCGTGATCATCACTCCCATCAACGATGCCTGGTACCGCCGCTACTTCACCGGCGTCGGCCGCGTTCTCTAGCTCGCGTGCACTTTCTCTCGCGTGAACGCGACTGACTTCACGGCGACGAACGTGCAGCCCACGAGCAGCACGATGCGAATTACCTGCAGTGCCACGGCGTAGGGCGCAGTCTCCATCAGCGATCCGTAGGCCCACGGGAAGATCACCGATGTCACCGCCGACATCACGAGCAGCGCAATGACGACCTTGCGCAGACGGGTGCGAGGGTCGGCAATGCAGGCAGCGCCCAGGCCCACGATCCAGATGTCGTACTGCGGCGAGAACACCCGGCTCGAAGCCACGGCAATGAGAATGAGCGCCAGTGCGATGTCACCGGGGGGAGTCTGCTCAAGTCGACCGGCCAGGCGCAGCACTGCGATCAATGCGAAAAGAAGCAAACCGATAGCCGTGATGGCCAAGCCGATCAGGCCGACGCCCGACATCACGAACTCATAGGCGCCGTAGCGCAGCACGACGTTCTGCTCGAATCCCAGGGCCCCGGCGATCATGTAGGGAAGGGCGCCGACCGACTCGATCTGCAAACCGCGCTCGCTCTGCTCGCCGAGGAAGCTAATGCCGCCACTGGCCCAGGCATTGATGGCGAGCACGCCCACGATGCCGGTGACGATCGCTGCGATGACTGCCTTGGGCAACTGCCGACGAGAGACGACAGCCAGCATGAGGATCGGCCAGACCTTGAGCAGGGCACCGATGGCCGCCATGACACCCGAGCGCACGGGTTTCGTGGCGAGGAGCACGGCAGCCACCGCAAAGACGGTCGGGAAGATGTCGAAGCGCGCGACAAGCACCGGGCCGACTGCGAGGCCACCGATGACCCACGCCCAGGCACCCGAGAACCTGCGCTCACCCGACTGGCCACGCCCTGCCCGCAGCAGGAGCAGCAGTAGTGCCAGATCGGCGAGGAAGGCCAGGACGACGAACCCGAACACGGGATCAGGGCCGGCATAGCGGGAGAGGGCAAAGAGCACTCCTGCCCCGGGCGGGTACTGCCAGTAGGCATCACCGACCGGGAACTGGCGATCGGCAAGCAGGATCGTCCAGGTCGAGTACAGGCGGACGTCGGGCAGGAAGTTATCGGCCCAGATGAGCAGCTGGAGCAGGATCAGCGCGCGAGTGGCGAACCACCCGACGATGACGGCGGGCGCACTCGGCCGCCATCGGTTGATCATGGCGCCAGACTATCGAGAGCGGCAGCTGCGCCTACGAGTAGAGCGCGGCCACCTGATCTGCGCTCTCCTTCATCACGACACCGCGCTTGAGGCTGAGCTTGGCCGTCAGCTGGCCACCGGCCTCGGTCCAGTCAACGGGCAAGATTGCGAACTTCTTGATCGCCTCTGCCTGCGATACCGCCTTATTGGCATCGTCGATGGCCTCCTGCACGGTGGCGCGCAGTGCATCGTTGTCGACGAGCGACTCGAGGGGAGTGTCGGCAGGAAGATTGTTCATGCTCAACCACGCCGGCAGGGTGTCGCGATCGATGGTGACAAGCGCGGCGATGAATGGCTGCGCGTCACCGACGACCATGCACTGCGAGACGAGCCAGTGGGCACGGATGCGATCCTCGAGTACAGCGGGAGCGACGTTCTTACCGACCGCGGTCACCAGGATCTCCTTCTTTCGACCGGTGATGCGCACGAAGCCATCGTCATCGATCTCGCCGAGGTCGCCTGAATGGAACCAGCCCGCGGGGTCGATGACCTCCGCGGTGGCTTCCGCGTTGTTCCAGTAGCCGGTGAAGACCTGCGCGCCCTTCCAGAGCAGTTCTCCGTCGTCGCCGACGCGACCGGTCGTGCCGGGAATCGGCTGACCGACGCTGCCGATGCGCAGGGCGTCGGGGCGGTTCACCGTGACGGCCGCGGTGGTCTCGGTCAGGCCGTAGCCCTCGAGAATCGTGATGCCGATGCCACGGTAGAAGTGGCCCAGGCGTGCGCCGAGCGGAGCTCCGCCGGAGATCGCCCACTCGACCTGACCGCCGAGTGCGGTGCGAATCTTCGAGTACACGAGCTTGTCGAAGATCGTGTGCTTGATCGAGAGCATGATGCCCGGTCGCCCTGAGTCCTGGGCGGTGCTGTAGTCAATGGCCACCTGCGCTGCCGTGTCGAAGATGTGGCCCTTACCGGCGGCTACGGCCTTTTGCTGTGACGAGTTGTAGACCTTCTCGAAGACGCGGGGCACGGCGAGCAGGAAGGTCGGCTTGAACGTGGCGAGGGACGGAAGCAGATTGGTGATGTCGGGGGAGTGACCCATGCGCACCCGAGCGAGAACGCAGCCATGCTGGATTGCCCGGCCGAAGACGTGTGCGATCGGAAGGAACAGCAGGGTCGAGGAGTCCTTCTGCAAGAAGACATCGGGCAGGCCGTGCACCACGTTCTGCACCTCGAACATGAAGTTCCTGTGCGTCAGCACGCAGCCCTTGGGGCGGCCGGTGGTGCCCGAGGTGTAGATCAAGGTGGCAATCGAATCTGGGTTCAGGGTCGCGCGGCGATCCTCGAGGGTCTCGTCGCTGATCGACATGCCCAGCTCACCCAGGCGCGAGAGATCATCGCTCTCGATCACCCAGCAATTGCGGACCTCGGGGGTGCGCGAGGAGACCTCGTCGAACAGGCGCTTGTTCTTCAGGCTCTCGACGACGATTGCGACGGCACCTGAATCGGTGAGGATCCACTCGAGCTGCTCGGCCGAGGATGTCTCGTACACCGGCACACTGATGGCACCTGCGTACCAGACGGCGTAGTCGAGGAGGGTCCACTCGTAACGGGTGCGCGACATGATCGCGATGCGCTGGCCTGCCTCGAGGCCGCTGGCGATCAGGCCCTTGGCCACGGCCCGCACCTCGGCGAGGAACTGCGCGGCGGTGACGTCCGTCCAGACGCCATCGCGCTCGACGCTCATCGTGGCCATCTGCGGGTGCAGTCGGGCATTGTCGAGGATGTAATCGACGACGCAGCCGTTCGCGGGCGGATTGACCCTGGCCGGGGTGGTGAATTCGCTCAGCACTGCCAACTCCTCCGTTTGGACGTTCTTGTCGTTCACGGTACGCGATGACCCTCGCTGCTCATGGCAGTTCGAGCAACTCGGCGCCAGTCGTGGCATTGTGGGCCCATGCGGATCCATGTCGTCAGCGATGTGCACGGAGCCGCCGAGGAACTGGCACTGGCGTCCGACGGCGCCGATCTCTTCGTCTGCCTGGGTGATCTCATCCTCTTCCTCGATTACGACGACCCCGACCGGGGTATCCACTCCGACCTCTTCGGCGCCGATCACACCCGTGCCTACATCGCCGCCCGCACGGCCGGGCGCTTCGAGGACGCTCGTGAACTGAGTGCTGCTGCCTGGGCGAGGCGGGGGATCGTGGACCCTCGCGACCGCTGGGCGGTTCTCGAGGGCATGGTCGCGGCCCAGTACGCCGAGTTGTTCGCGGCCATGCCTGCGCCCGCCTTGCTCACCTACGGAAATGTCGATGTGCCGGGCCTGTGGCCGGATTTCCTTCGCGAGGGGCATCGGGTCGTCGACGGGGAGGTCATCGAGCACGAGGGGCTTCGACTCGGATTCGTCGGTGGTGGTCTCGTCAGCCCGATGCGCACCCCGTATGAGCTCACGCCGGAGGACTATGCGGCCAAGATCGAGGGCTTGGGCGAAGTCGACATCCTTTTCACCCACATCCCACCCAAGGTGCCCGAGCTCACGTATGACGTCATCGCCAGGCGATTCGAGATCGGCAGTCTCGCCGTACGCGAGTACATCGAGCGCGTGCAACCGGCCTACGCACTCTTCGGTCACGTGCACCAACCCCTGCAGCCCCGTTTTCGAATCGGCCGCACCGAGTGCCTGAACGTCGGCCATTTCCATGGCACTGGCACGCCGTTCGTGCTCGAGGTCTGACCCGCTGTTCCCTGCCACCAGGTAGCCTTCCCTCATGGCCGAGCAGACGCAGTCCAGCATCGTGATCGATGCCTCACCGGCGCAGGTGATGGCGGTGATCGCCGATCTCGTGGCCTACCCCGACTGGAGCGACGGCATCACGTCGGTGAAGATCCTGAGCATCTACGAGGACGACCGTCGTCCGGCGGATGCCCGATTCCAGCTGGCGTCCGGCCCCATCAAGGACACCTACGAGCTCGAGTACGACTGGGAGGGCGACCACAAGGTCACCTGGAAGCTCACCAAGGCCGACGTGCTCACCGCGATGGACGGCGCCTACGTGCTCACCGACAACGGCAACGGCACCACGACGGTCGAATACCGGCTCGCGGTCGACGTGAAGATCCCGATGATCGGCATGCTCAAGCGCAAGGCCGAGAAAGTCATCGTCGAGACTGCCCTCAAGGGCCTGAAGAAGCGCGTGGAGTCCGGTGCGACTTCTGCTCCTTAGCGGCACCGGCGGTGCCGGCACGAGCACGATCGCTCGGGCGAGCGCGCTGCAGGCAGTCGCCGACGGGGCTCGTGTTCAGCTGATCGATCTCTCCGTCTCCAAGGAGACCTCCGCTGCGAGTGCTGCTGCGTCGCAGTGGCTCGGTGCTCTCGCCAGCGACGTACTTGTCCTGCGCGATGCCGAGCAGATACTTCCCGAGGAGCTCGCGATGCTCCCGGGCGTCGATGACTTCCTCGCTCTGGCCGCCATTGCCGAGTCGGCGAGCCTCGATGACATCGATCTCGTGATCGTCGATACCGGGCCGCTCGATGCACTGGCACGTCTGCTGATGACAGCCGACACCCTCGATCTCCTGGCCGGCGCCCTCATGACTCCGGCGATGGCCATTGCGCGCGCGGATCTCGACACACCGCTCAGTGATCTACGCGGCGAGCTCGAGCGCATCCGCGGATGCCTCGAGAGCGTCGATACCGCCGTGCGCTTGGTGTGCCTTCCTGACGAGCGCAGCATTGACGCCATCGACAGCGCCCTGATTACTGCGTCCCTGTACGGCGCGCATGTCGATCTCGTGTACGTGAACCAGGTGCCGCGCAGCAAGGACTCCTGGCCCAAGCGCTGGTCCATTGCGCGTCGTCGAATGGCGGGTCTCATCACGAAGCACCTCACCGGGCTGCACGTGCGGCATCTTCCGCTGCGTGATGGCCAGGGGGCTCCGATCGTCGAGCGCATTCGCGTGGTGGCCAAGGGCGAGGTCGTATGGGCGACGCACGGCTCACGTGCCCTGGAGACCATTGACTCCCTCGGCAGCGGATTTACCTGGACCCTTCCGGTGCGCGTGCCACCGACCGGGATACTCCGCCTCGGTCGTACTGATGATCGCGTGATCATCGAGATCGACGGAGTCACGCGAGTGCGCACCCTTGCGTCAGTGCTCCGTCGTTGCGAGATCACGAGAGCGGTGGCGTCACCGTCCGGGTTGCGCATTGAACTCGCGCCCGACCCGAGTGTCTGGAGGAGCAATGACTGATCGCTCGACTCCATGGTGGTTCTCCGGTGACTCCTCGGCGGGGGATGCTGGCGAGGGCACGTCTTCCACGACTCCGGGCAGATCCGACTCGGGCATGAGCCTCGGCTCTCTCCTTGCCGGCGCGCAGCAGTTATTTGACTGGGCGTCCGAGCTCGTGCTCGCACCCCATGCGGATCACGCCGATCCACGTGAGCACCCCGACTGCCTCGTATGCAAGGGCACTGCATTGGTGCAGGGGGTGCGCAGTGAGCCCTCAGCTCCTCGGCCCGCGCGCGAGATCGCCTGGATTCCTCTGGAACGTCAAGGGTTCTAGGCTGTGCTGGTGAGCTACAGCATCGGAGTTGACGTCGGCGGCACAAAGATCCTCGCCGGTGTGGTCGACGAATCCGGTCACGTGCTCACTACCGCCAGGCGCCCCACTCCGGCACAGGATCCCGCTGCAGTGCTCGCCGTGATCGGCGAGGTCGTGCGCGAGCTCATGGCCGAGTCCTCAGTGCCGGTTGTCGGTGTCGGGCTCGGTATCGCCGGGCAGGTCGAGAACACTCGTTCCACCGTGCTGTGGGCACCGAATCTGCAGTGGTCACGAGTCGAGGTGCGGTCTATCCTCGAGGCTGATCTTGGCATCACCGTGATCGCGGAGAACGACGCGAACGCTGCCGCGTGGGGAGAGTTCGTTTTCGGTGCGGGTGCGGATGTCGACGATCTCACCGTGGTCACCGTCGGCACCGGCATCGGTGGGGGCGTGATCGTCGGCGGGATGATGCTGCGCGGGGCGACGGGCGGTGCTGCGGAAATCGGTCATATCACGGTAGTTCCCGGCGGGCGTCCATGCGGTTGCGGTCGCCTCGGTTGCTGGGAGCAGTACGCAAGCGGCACTGCCCTCGTGCGCCAGACTCGTGAACTCGCGGCCAACCGTCCTGCTGAGGCGTCCCTGCTGCTGTCACTGGGCGAGGGAACTCCGGAGGGAATTCAGGGCCTGCACGTGACCCAGGCAGCGATCGCCGGTGACCCGGTGGCCATTGAGGCCTTCCGCATCTGCGGTGAGTGGCTGGGCATCGGTCTGGCTGATCTCACGGCAGTTCTTGACCCGGCAGCGTTCGTCATCAGCGGCGGTGTCTCCGAGGCCGGGGATCTCCTTCTCGCTCCCGCGCGCCGCACCCTGGCCGCGCAGATGCCCGGTGGTGACCTGCGGCCGATGCCGGAGATTCGCGTGGCATCGCTCGGCAATGAGGCCGGGCTTATCGGCGCGGCTGACATCGCGCGCCGCAGCGCTCGCTAGACCACCGCGCCGTCATCATCAGTGTCGCGCTCATGCGGCAGTCGTGCGACCAGCGTTCCGAAGCCGGCAATGCTCGCGATCACGCCCACGGCGCCGAGCCATCCGCCGAGATCCATGACATACGAGATCACCACGAACACCGGACCACCCAGCGCACCTGCCCATGCGAATCGCCCCATGGCATCGGCGGGTGCTTTCAGGGGCGGGGGATGCGGAGGCTCGTAGTCACCCTCCTCGGCGAGCAGCTCATCGATGAACGGATCGGGTGTCGGTTCAAGATCACCGATGTCGATCGTTCCCGAGAGATCGGCAACGATGGCGTCCCACGCGCTCTTGTGCTGGGCTTCGGAGAGTTCGGGGTTTTCGCGCTCCGGCTGCTCGGGCTCCTGCGCCATCTCAGCTGCTCAGTCGGCGCACGAACTCGATGCTGCGCTCGTGGATGAACTCGGCGTCAAAGTCGAGAGTTGCGACGTGGTACGAGTTGATCAGCTCGATCGAGGTGACGTCACCTGAGCTAACGTTATCGAGGATCCACTGGGCGTTGCTGGCCTCGACCACGTGATCGATCGAACTGCGAAAGAGCAGCACCGGTTGCGTCACGCGACCTATATCGGCCTTGATGGCCGCCCAGAGTTGCGTGAGCGAGTGTGCTGCCTTGAGCGGAATCTTCGAATATGCGCCCTCATCGACACCCGGCTTGCGAATGTCGTTCGAGATGCCGGGAAAGGCGGGGATCAGACGCTGCAAGAACGGCAGCAGGTATCGGTCAGGTCGCTCCGAGTGCACGGCGGCGTTCACGAGCACGATGCCGCTGATGCGATCACCATGCTGCTCGGCCAGGCGCAGGGTGAGCGAGCCGCCCATTGACAGGCCCATGACGAAGACCTTCGAGCAGCGTGCGGTGAGCTCGCTCAGCGCGCGGTCGGCCTCGCCGTACCAGTCCTGCCACGTGGTGAGGTTCTTGTCATGCCAGCGGGTGCCGTGACCGGGCAGGCGAGGCACGCGCACGCTCCAGCCCTGGGCGGCGAGCTCGCGGCCCCAGGGCTTCATCGACCTCGGCGAGCCGGTGAAGCCGTGCAGGACGAGAACTCCGACGGAGGTATCCGGGGAATCGTGACTGAACGGCTCCGCGTCGGGCAGCAGGTTCATGGGTCCTCCGAGTTGGCCGCTGGCACGGCCTTACCCGATAGTCTGCCATCGTGATCGGGCAGCGAAGGTGCGAGTCGAGGCATGGGTCTCCTCGCGTTCGACCGGGTCGGGCTGCCTGATGCTCTACCTCTTTCTCAAGCATGTGCTCATCG
>JBPCSY010000048.1:0-6714 GCA_051006695.1 Candidatus Nanopelagicales bacterium | reverse complement strand
GCCTGTGCGAGGTCGAGACACGCAGCGGCCAGGCGTTCGCTGTACTCGGCCCGGTGCTCGGGAGCAGCGAATTGATCGATGGCACTTCGCAACTGCCGCAGCACCATCTGCACCACGGCGATCTCTGACTCCCGATCGATTCCCGTCAGTGCCAGCGAGAGGTAATCGCCCGTGCTGACCTCGGCATCGCGGGTCATGTCCCATGCGGCGCCCCAGATCAGCGCACGTGCGAGTGATGAATCCACGTCACCCAGGTGGGCGACCGCGGTCTTCCAGCTGCGCTCGTCGAGACGGAACTTCGTGAAGGTCAGGTCATCGTCGTTGAGCAGCAGGAGGTCAGGCTGCTTCACGCCGACCAGCGAGGCGACGTCAGTATGAGAACCGACAACATCGAGCTCGAGACGATCACGGCGAGTGAGCACGCCGTCGACTACGTCGTATAGGCCAATGGCCATGCGGTGAGAGCGCAGGGTCGGCGCGATGCCGGCCGGGCTGCTCGGCGGCTCCTGCTCGATGACCACAGAGGCGTAATTGCCATTCGCGTCAACGGCCACGAGAGGGCGCATGAGGTTGACGCCGCTCGTGCGCAGCCACTCCTGGGTCCAGCCGGAGAGATCACGACCTGAACTCTTCTCCAGTTCGACCAGGAGGTCATCAAGCTGAGTGTTGCCCCACGCATGCTTGGTGAAGTATTCGTGGATGCCGGCCAGGAACTCCGGTTCACCCACCCAGGCCACCAACTGGCGAAGGGCCGAAGCGCCCTTGGCGTAGGTGATGCCGTCGAAGTTCACGCGCACCGCATCGAGATCGGTCATGTCGGCGGCAATGGGGTGAGTTGAGGGCAGCTGATCCTGCCGATAGGCCCACGCCTTGCGCTGATTGGAGAACGATGTCCAGGCATCGGTGAAGCGCGTGGCGTGCACATTGGCGTAATGCGCGGCCCACTCCGCGAAGGACTCATTGAGCCAGAGGTCGTCCCACCAGGTCATGGTCACGAGATCGCCGAACCACATGTGGGCAAGCTCGTGCAGGATCGTGTTCGCGCGCTGCTCGAAGGCAGAGTCGGTCACCCGGGAACGGAAGACGAGATCCTCGAGGAAGGTGACGCAACCGGCGTTCTCCATCGCTCCGGCATTGAACTCGGGGACGAAAAGCTGGTCGTACTTGACGAACGGATAGGCGACACCGAACTGCTTCTCGAAGAACTCGAAGCCCTGCTTGGTGATCAGGAAAATGTCGTCGGGGTCGAGGAACTCAGCCAGTGATGCGCGGCAGAAGACGCCAAGGGGGTACGTGCCGAAGGCACCGGTGTACGAATCGCGCACTTCGTAGTACGGCCCCGCCACGAGTGCGGTGATGTAGGTCGACATGCGCAGGCTGGCCGGGAAGTCCCAGCGCGCCTTGCCCTCGACGAGCGACGCCGGCTCCGGGCTGACCGCATTGCTGATGACCTTCCAGTGATCGGGTGCGATGACGCTGAGCTGGAAGGTGGCCTTGAGATCAGGCTGTTCGAAGCAGGCATACATTCGACGGGCATCAGCGGACTCGAACTGCGTGTAGAGGTAGGTCTCGTTATCGACAGGGTCGACGAAGCGATGAAGTCCCTCGCCCGTGTTCATGTAGGCACAGTCGGCGGTGATGACCACCGTGTTCGTCGCCTGCAGGTTCGGAAGCGCGATGCGCGCACCGGAAACGACCTCAGAGACATCGAGCTCGACGCCGTTGAGCACCACGGACCGCACCTGTGGAGCGATGAGGTCAATCCAGCTCGACTCCCCCGGCGTGCGGCAGTCGAAGACTGCCGTCGTGGTCGAGCGGAAGGTGTCACCGGGCTGCGTGAGATCGAGGAGAACCTCATAGGAATTCGAGTGCAGAAGTGCCGATCGGACGGCAGCCTCGGCCCGGGTGATGTTCTCGTTGTCGCTCACGCGATGACCTCCTTAGGATGTGGCCAACCCTATGCGCCCCGTGCAGGGAAGCCACCCGAGGAGCCCGCGTGAGCGTCACCGCAGATTTCTGGTTCGATCCCGCCTGCCCGTGGGCCTGGATGACCTCCCGATGGATGCTCGAGGTCGAGCAGGTGCGCGAGGTCAACGTGCGCTGGCATGTGATGTCGCTGGCCGTTCTCAATGACGGTCGCGAGCTCCCCCCGAAGTACGTCGACCTCATGAAGAAGGCGTGGGGGCCGGTGCGCGTGATCATCGCGGCTCGCAATGCGCACGGTGACGACGTGATTCTTCCGCTCTACACGGCAATGGGCACGCGTATCCATCTCGGGCAGAACGAGGACTTCGATGCGGTTATCGCCGAATCACTCGCCGAAGTCGGTCTCCCGGCCGCCCTGGCCGAGTTCGCGCATTCAGATGAAGTTGATGCTGATCTTCGCGCGAGCCACGCTGCGGGCATCTCCCTCGTCGGCGAGGATGTCGGCACACCGGTGATCGCGGTACCGGGACCGGATGGCAAGCAGATTGCCTTCTTCGGCCCCGTAGTCACCCCCACGCCGCGCGGTGACGCAGCAGGACGACTGTGGGACGGCACGTTGCTCGTGGCCGGCACACCGGGCTTCTACGAGATCAAGCGCTCGCGAAACGCCGGGCCCTCGTTCGAGTAAGCAGCCCTCGAAGGGACCGCTCTCGTGAGCGGCCTAGGCAGGCTCGTTCAGGTGCAGCACACGCGGTGCACGTGCGTGCTCGGCAAGCAGCATCGCGCCTGAGCGAATTCCGCCGACGAGATCGTCGGCACCGAAATTCGAGCGCATGGCCAAGATGGCGAGCTCACAGGAACGGTCGTCAATGTCGATCGCTGCCTGAGTGCCGGTCACGATGTCTATGGTGCGCGAAACCGGGTCAACAGCGATGAGCACGGAAGTCTCTGCTCCCGGAATCTGTGCATGCTTGGCGATGGCAGATTCGCGACCTTGCTCGAGCGGGCCGACGTAGACGGCGAAGCAGCGTCCGGAGATCTCGCGAGCGAGTTCGACTGTGTCAGTGATTGCCACGCGCTGCTTGGGGGTCAGATCAGAAGCTTCCATGTGCGCCACCTCCGACGACTGAGTACGAGCTGACGCCGAGTTCGCGCGGAAGGATCGACGGATCCGGCGCGGAACCCGAGCTGGCAATGAAGACGGGGCCTTCGGCGGTGGGCTCACCCGGGAGGCCGGAGTGACGATCACCGCGCATCCAGCCGGAGGCGGACACCGCGATCGCCACCAGGGCGGCGAAGCCGACGGGGATGCCGATGAAAAGAGCGAGTGCTTGTCCTGCGTTCACGACACAATCCTAGAGGGCTAGCGCTGCCGCATTGCGTCGACCATCGGGCCGAGCAGTTCTGGCCCGGCGATGACGTCCTCGAGCAGAACCGGTCGGCCCGCGGAATCGGTCATCGGCACTCGCCAGTTCGGGTATTCCAGGTAGGTGCCGGGCTGGTTCTGTGCACGTCGATCGCCGACGACATCGGGCAGGCCAATGCCCACCAGACGCGCCTTGGTGGAGCCCACTGCTCGGTGCAGGGCGATCGCCATGGCATCGCGCCCGGCGTCGGTGTCGAGATCGGCACCGGACTCCAGGAAGCCGGCCCCGCGCAGCAGAGCGGCCCATTGCTCCCGATCGCGTCGGGCATTGGCGTACTCGACGGCGGGGTCGGCCGTGAGCAGGCCGAGGCTCTCGCGAATGCGCACGTGCTCATCGCGGAGGAAGCCTGCGGTGGGAGGCAGATCGTGCACCGTGACGCTCGCGAGGATGTCCTGCCGCCAGTCGTCGAGGGGGGTGATCACTCCGTCAGTGCGCTCGAACCAGGAGATGACGGTGCCGAGAATGCCGCGAGCAGCGAGAACATCTCGGACCCACGGCTCGACGGTGCCGAGATCCTCTCCGACGACGATCGCGCCGGCACGCTGAGCCTCGAGGCACAGGATGCCGATCATGGCGTCATGATCGAAGCGCACGAAGGTGCCATTGCGGGCGCCCATGCCTGACGGAACCCACCACAGTCGGAAGAGTCCGAGCACATGATCGATGCGCAGGCCGCCGGCGTGACGGAGAATCGTGCGTAGCAGGTCGCGATACGGGAGGTAGCCCGCCTCAGCCAGGGCGTCGGGTCGCCACGGCGGCTGCGACCAGTCCTGACCCATCTGGTTGTACATGTCAGGCGGGGCGCCCACGGAGACACCGCGTGCGAGTACGTCGTGCAGTGACCACGAGTCCGCCCCTGACGGATGAACACCCACGGCAAGATCGGCCATGACTCCTATGGCCATGCCGGCATCGCGTGCAGCATCTTGCGTGTGAGCGAGCTGCTGGTCCATCTGCCATTGCATCCACATCTGGAATTCGACGACCTCAGCGTGGTTCTTCCTGAACGCGGCCACGGCGGGTGCGTCCGGGCGCGAGTACTCAGCCGACCAGTCAGATGAGTCGCTGCCGAATACCTCGCTCATGGCGCACCAGGTGGCAAAGTCGCGCAGGCCGATGCCTTGTGCAGCGCAGTACTCGTCGAACTCCGCGCGCCGTGACTTCGAGAGCCCGAGGTCGAAGATCTCACCGAATGCCTGGCGCTTAATGGCCCACACTGCATCGCGATCAATCAGCCCAGCGGTGAGATTCATCGCACGCAACGGGGCTGCGGCTTCCTCCATCTTCCTGCGCTGCTTCTTCTTCAATTGCCCGAATTCAGGGATGTCCTCCACATGCAGGTAGATCGGGTTCGTGAACCGACGCGTGACCGGCAAGTAGGGAGAGTTCTCGATCGGAGAGACAGGAGTCGCCGCGTGCAGAGGATTGATCAGCACGAAACCTGCACCGAGCTCGCGACCGCTCCAGGAAGCGAGGGTGGCCAGATCGTGCAGATCTCCGATGCCCCACGATTCGCGCGAGCGGGTGGCGTAAACCTGGGCCATGAATCCCCACTGACGACTACCTGCAATCGCCTCGGGATCGAGTCGCGCGGGAGTCATGACCAGCGAAGTCTCCGCTTGTCGATCGTCGCTCTCGGCGTACAGGGTGTGCCAACCGAGCGGAAGGTCTGCCGGAATGGCAAAGGAGGCTTCCCCGATCATCTCGTCGTCGACCTCAACCGGTGAATTCCAGTTGTCGATCTGAGCGAGGTCGACGTGCCTGCCCCCCTCGGTGATGACATGTGCCCTCGCCGGTGCACCGTCGCGCACGTGCACCCACACCGAACTCGAGATTCCCTGAGTGGCCACGATCACCGGCGGCAGCATCCGACACCAGTCGCGTAGGCGCATGTTCTCTGCCGCGGCGGCTATGGCGGATGAGCGATCAACAAGAGTGCGCAGATCGGTGCCGAGGGCGGCGAGAACCGCAAGGACGGTGTCCTCGCTGACTTCAACGTGCACGCCGCCTTGGTCGACGTAGGACGTCGCGACTCCGTATGCGGCAGCCAGCGATTCGAGGTTGGGATCCACGCCCACACTGTAAACGCTGTCATTCAGGCACGCCAAGGGCTGTCTGGACGACCCGAGCCCCACGTAGGCTCAGGACATGGCCGATCGCCCCGCATACCCCGCAGCCGAGCGGCTGCCTCTCGTCGACATCCTGCATGGGCGTGAGGTCCCGGATCCGTACCGCTGGCTCGAGGATCCCTCCGATCCGCGGACGCAGGCCTGGGCGGCGGCTCAGTCAGAGTTACTCGCCTCCGAGCAGGCCGACTGGGATTCACGCGAGGGCTTCGCGACCCGGGTCGGCGAACTTCTCGGCGCCGGCACCGTGTCCCCGCCGTACTGGCGCGGTGACCGCTACTTCCTGACCCGCCGCGAACCCGGCCAGCAGTTCTCAGTGCTCTACGTCGTCGAGGCAGATGGCACCGAGCGCACGCTCATCGATCCGATGGCCATCGACCCGACCGGTGCCACGACCCTCGATTCATGGCAGCCGTCGAAGGAAGGCGACCGCCTGGCCTACCAGTTGTCAGTCGGCGGCAATGAGGAGTCACTTCTCTACGTGATGGACGTCGCGACCGGCGAGGCGATCGAGGGCCCGATCGATCGCTGCCGCTATTCCCCTATTGCCTGGCTGATCGGTGGCTTCGCGTTCTATTACGTGCGACGCATCGCACCCGAGCTACTGCCCGAGTCGGAGCAGAACTTCCATCGTCGCGTCTACCTGCACGTAGTCGGCACACCTGCGGAGTCAGACGTCCTGGTGTTCGGCGCCGGCATGACCATGACGAACTACTACGGGGTCGAGGTCAGCCGCGACGGTCGCTGGCTGCAAGTCTCGGCATCCGAGGGCACCGAGCCGCGCAATGATCTCTGGATATCCGATCTCGATGCCTGCGATCCCGCACATCCGTCCTTCACCCTCGTCCAAGGCGATGTCGATGCACAGACCTCGCTCTCATTCGAGCGCGATGGGCGCATCTACGTGAGCACCGATCTCGATGCCCCGTACGCACGCCTGGCCGTTGCGTCGCACGAGGATCCCTTTACTTGGACAGACCTCCTCGCTGAAGATCCGGACGCGGTGCTCGATGGTTACGCACTTCTCGATGATCCTGAACTCGATCATGACGTACTTCTTGTCGTGCGCACCCGTCATGGCGTCAGCGAAATGAGCCTGCACGCTGCCGAAGACGGAGCGTTCATCGAAGCCGTGCCACTGCCCGGCGCCGGCACGATCGGCGGCCCCGTGCAACATCTCGACGGCGGCCCCGTCTGCTGGTTTGTCTACACCGATCACACGACAGTGCCGCACG
>JBPCSY010000047.1:0-9021 GCA_051006695.1 Candidatus Nanopelagicales bacterium | reverse complement strand
ACCGGGAGCCGCGCGATAGAAGTCGATGACCTCAGGGTTCGAGGTCTGGGCGATATCCCAATTCTTCAAGGCCTCGGCCATGGAAGGCGAGTGAACGGTCGGGAGCCCGGTATGCAGTTTGCCCGCACGATCGAGCTCTCCGAGGATGCGCATCACGCCGCCGGCGCGATGAACGTCTTCCATGTGCACGGTCTGGATCGACGGAGCCACCTTGCACAGGTGCGGAATCTGGTGAGATAGGCGATCGATGTCGGCCATCGTGAACTCGACCTTGGCCTCCTGGGCCGCTGCGAGCAGATGCAGCACCGTGTTGGTCGAGCCGCCCATGGCAATGTCGAGAGCTACCGCATTCTCGAACGCATCGAAGGATGCAATCGAGCGCGGAAGAACGGATGCGTCGTCGTCTTCGTAGTAGCGCTTCGCGATCTCGACAATGAGGCGGCCTGCGTTGAGGAATAGTTCGCGGCGATCCGCATGTGTGGCGAGCACTGAGCCATTACCCGGAAGCGAAAGACCAAGCGCTTCGGTGAGACAGTTCATCGAGTTCGCGGTGAACATGCCGGAGCACGAGCCGCAGGTCGGGCAAGCGGAGCGTTCCATGGCCGCGACATCAGCATCGGAGTTCTTAGAGTCAGCGGCCTCGACCATGGCGTCGACCAGGTCAACCGCTCGCTCAGACCCGTGCCACTGAACCTTGCCCGCCTCCATCGGGCCGCCGGAGACGAAGACGGTCGGGATATTCAGCCGCATGGCGGCCATCAGCATGCCGGGCGTGATCTTGTCGCAGTTGGAGATACACACCATGGCGTCAGCGGTATGCGCGTTGACCATGTACTCCACAGAATCGGCGATGAGATCGCGGCTCGGCAGCGAGTAGAGCATGCCGCCGTGACCCATCGCGATTCCATCGTCAACCGCGATCGTGTTGAACTCCTTGGCGACGCCGCCAGCTTCTTCGATCTCGCGCGCTACAAGCTGGCCGAGATCCTTCAGATGCACGTGGCCGGGCCCGAACTGGGTGAAGGAGTTCACCACGGCGATGATCGGCTTGCCGAAGTCGCCGTCTTTCATGCCGGTCGCACGCCACAGTGCACGGGCGCCGGCCATGTTGCGCCCAGGCGTGGAGGTGCGGGAGCGGTACATCGGCATGGGCTGACCTCTGCTCGGGGACTGTCTTTTCCAGTGTACGTGACCCCTCTGGAAGACGCCCTAGGCCTTCACGACGACGCAGTCGACCTGACGGCCGGACTGCCATCGCACCACCTGCTCCGACACGAGTCGCCTGGCCCGCGGGATGAACGCGGTCGTGTCGCCCCCCAGGTGAGGGGTGATCAGAACGCCAGGTGACGACCACAGGGGGTGATCAAGCGGCAGTGGCTCGGGGTCGGTGACATCGAGTGCAAAGTGAAGTCGCCCTGTCTCGGCGAGCAATGCCTCGGTATCAACAACTGCGCCACGCGAGACGTTGACCAGCAATGCTCCATCACGCATCTGCGACAGAAAGACCGCGTCGACCAAGTGCTGGGTCGAGTCATTGAACGGCACGGCGATCACGACGATGTCGCACTGCGGCAAGAGAACGGGAAGCTGTTCCGGCGTGGCAATGCCATCGCGCGAGGTGCGCGCCATCATCCGAATGGTCACCTCGAAAGGCAGTAGTCGATCATGAATCGCCCTGCCCACTCCCCCGGCTCCGATCACGAGAACCCGGCGATCTGCCAGGGATACGTGCGGGCGGTGATTCCAGGCACCTGACGTCATGTCGCGAGCCGCATCGTCGATCCCGCGCAGGCTCGCGAGAATCAGACCGATCGCGAGTTCCGAGGTACTCGCATCGTGCACGCCCTTCGCATTGCAGAGGGTCGCGCCAAGGGGCAGGTACGTCATCGCGTGATCGAACCCTGCGGTCAAGAGCTGGCAGATCTCGAGATTCGGCATCTGCGCCATCGCGTGCAGATTGGGCTGCGGGCCCATGTAATGCGGAACGAAGAAGCCGCAAGCCTGTAGCTGGCCCTCCGTGAACTCGTGATCCTCTCCATAGAGAACGACCTCGGGGCCAGGAGTTCCAACAATCTCAGGGACAAGTGCGATCTTCTCCATGGCTGCAGCCGCCCTAGCTACTCGGAGACACCAAGGCGTTCGAGAAGGAGGGTGCGAACCTTGGCGGCGTCAGCCTGGCCCTTGGTGGACTTCATGACCGCACCGACGATCGCACCAGCGGCCTGGATCTTGCCGCTCCTGATCTTCTCGGCAACATCGGGCGACGCAGCAAGGGCATCATCGATCGCAGCAAGCAGAGCGCCGTCATCGCTGACGACAGCGAGCCCGCGCTTGGACACCACTTCATCCACCGTGCCCTCGCCGTTGATCAGGCCATCGAAGACCTGGCGCGCGAGCTTGTCGTTGAGGCTTCCCGAGGCGATCAATGCCTCGACCTGCTTGATATCGGCCGGGGTCACGCTCAGGGAGTTGAGCTCGACACCGGTGTCATTGGCCACGCGGAGCAATTCACCTGTCCACCACTTGCGTGCTGCAGCAGAGTCGACGCCGGCGGCGATGGTGGCCTCGACGAGTTCGATAGCACCGGCATTGGCCAGCGACTGCAACTCGAACTCGTTGATATTCCACTCGGCCTGCAGACGAGCACGCTTGACCGCGGGCATCTCCGGCATCGTGGCGCGAAGCTCTTCGACCCACTCGCGGCTCGGGGCGACAGGCACGAGATCGGGCTCGGGGAAATAGCGGTAATCCTCGGCCTGCTCCTTCGAACGACCACTCGTCGAGCGACCCGTGTCTTCATGGAAGTGACGGGTTTCCTGGATCACACGGCCGCCGTTGTTCAGCACCGACGCCTGTCGCTCGATCTCACTGCGCACGGCGCGCTCGACTGAGCGCAGGGAGTTCACGTTCTTGGTCTCGGACCGCGTGCCCCACTCCGCGCCGGGAACAGCGATCGAGAGGTTGACATCGCAGCGCATCGAGCCTTCCTCCATGCGTGCATCGGAGACTCCGAGAGCGATGATGACATTGCGCAATTCGGTGACGTAGGCGCGAGCGACCTCTGGTGCGAGACGACCTGTGCCTGTGACCGGCTTGGTCACGATCTCGATCAGCGGAATGCCGGCACGGTTGTAGTCAACGAGCGAGTAGTCGGCGCCGTGGATGCGACCGGTGGCACCGCCGGCATGCGTGAGCTTGCCGGTGTCTTCCTCCATGTGCACGCGCTCGATTTCGACACGCACGACCTGCGGGCCGTCCGAGGTCTCGACCGTGACATCGAGATAGCCGTCGAAGCACAGGGGCTCGTCGTACTGGCTGATCTGGTAGTCCTTGGGCATATCGGGGTAGAAGTAGTTCTTGCGTGCGAAGCGGCACCACTCGGCGATGGTGCAGTTCAACGCCAGGCCGATGCGAATGGTCGACTCGACCGCTGCGCGATTGACGACAGGCATCGAGCCGGGTAGACCGAGGCACACGGGGCACACCTGCGTATTGGAGTCGGCACCAAAGTTCGTGGAGCAGCCGCACCACATCTTCGAGTTCGTGCCGAGCTCTACGTGAGTCTCGAGACCGATCACCGGGTCGTAGCCGCTGACGGCCTCGTCGTAATCGAGGTAGACGTCGACCTCGCCGTTGGTCATGTTTTGGGTGCTCATAGTGCGGGTGCCTCCTCGGTCAGCAGGTGACCCCACTTGTCGGTGAGCGCTGCCTCGAGCGCACCGCCGGCGAGGTAGAGACGGTCATCAGCCATCGCCGGGGCCATGATCTGCATGCCCACGGGCAGGCCGTCCTCGGGCGCAAGGCCGATCGGCAGGCTCATGGCGCCGATACCGGCAAGGTTCACGGGGATGGTCGCGACATCGTTGAGGTACATCGCGAGGGGATCATCGAGCTTCTCGCCCAACTTGAATGCGGTGGTGGGCGCAGTCGGCGATACGAGAACGTCTACCTTCTCGAATGCCGTATTGAAGTCACGCGTGATGAGCGTGCGTACCTTCTGTGCCTGGCCGTAGTAGGCGTCGTAGTAACCACTCGACAGCGCGTAGGTGCCGAGCATGATGCGCCGCTTGACCTCGGGACCGAAGCCGGCCTCGCGCGTGATCGCCATGACCTGCTCAACCGAGTTCTTCCCGTCATCACCCGCACGCAGGCCGTCGCGCATGCCGTCGAAGCGAGCAAGATTGCTCGAGGCCTCCGACGGGAGGATGAGGTAGTACGCACCGAGCGCGTACTCGAAGTGCGGGCACGACACCTCGACGATCTCAGCACCGAGTTCGCGCAGGATATCGAGTGCCTCGGAGTAGCGCTGCGAGACACCTGCCTGGTAGCCATCACCCGAGAGTTCGGTCACGACTCCGATACGCATGCCACGGACGTCAGCCTTTCTCGCGGCTGCCACGACATCGGGAACCGGCGCATTGATCGACGTGGAGTCGCGTGGGTCATGCCCGGCGATGGCCGCATGCAGCAGCGCAGTATCGAGCACGCTACGTGCACAGGGGCCGGGCTGATCGAGCGAGGAGGCGAGAGCGATCTGCCCGTAACGCGAAACCCCACCGTAGGTCGGCTTCACGCCAACAGTGCCGGTGACAGATGCGGGCTGGCGAATGGAGCCACCGGTATCGGTGCCGATCGCCAGTGGTGCCTCGAAGGCCGCCAACGCTGCAGCGGATCCGCCACCCGATCCGCCGGGAATGCGATCGAGATCCCAGGGGTTGTGAGTCGGACCGTAGGCCGAGTGCTCAGTCGAGGAGCCCATCGCGAATTCGTCCATGTTGGTCTTGCCGAGAATCACGATGTCGGCAGCGCGAAGGCGCGCGACAACAGTGGAGTCATACGGCGGACGCCAGCCCTCGAGAATCTTCGAGCCTGCAGTCGTGGGCTCGCCCTTCATCGCGAGAACGTCCTTCAGGCCGAGCGGAACGCCGGCAAGCGCACTGAGCGGCGTGCCCGCAGCGACCTTGGCATCGACTGCCCTGGCCTGCTCGAGCGCTGAGTCGGCGGTGACATGCAAGAAGGCGTGAACCTTGCCATCGACCGCGGCGATGCGATCGAGATGGGCCTGGGTGACCTCGACAGCGGTGACTTCCTTGGTAGCGATGGCGTCGGCGAGCACGGCGGCGGACTGGCGAGTGAGATCGTTCACGACTACTCCTCGTCCAGGATGCGCGGCACGCGGAAGCGGTCATCCTCGGCAGCCGGCGCGGCAGCAAGGGCCTCGTCACGCGTGATACCGGGGGTGACGACATCGTCACGGAAGACATTGACCATGGGGATCGGGTGCGACATGGGCGGGATGTCGTCGGCTGCGACCTCGGAGATACGCGCCACCGACTGAAGGATCACGTCAAGCTGCTCGGCATAGTGGTCGAGCTCCTCGGGAGCCAGGTCGAGGCGGGCCAGTCGCGCTAGGTGCGCGACCTCGGGCCGAGTGATCGAGGTCATTCCCCAATCCTATTCAGCAGTTGTGAGGGCTTTCTCGAGGCCATCGGAGAGCAGGAGGAGGAATCCCTCGAGACCAATGACCGGAATACCTAGGCTTTCGGCCTTGTCTCGCTTCGAGCCGGCGTTCTCCCCTGCGACCACGAGATCGGTCTTCTTGGAGACCGAACCGGTGACCTTGGCACCGCGTTCAGCGGCAGCAGCCTCGGCGCTGTCACGGGTGAAGCCCTCGAGTGATCCGGTGATCACGATCGTCAGACCTGCGAGTGGCCGTGATCCGCGCTCGATGATTTCGTCAGCCATGCGAACTCCGGCAGCGCGCCACTTCTCGATGATCTCGCGGTGCCAGGGCTCGGCGAACCATTCACCGATCGAGATCGCTGTCTTCTCACCAATTCCATCGACCACAGCGAGTTCATCGGTCGAGGCAGCCGCCAGGTCATCGAGGCTGGTGAACACCGAGGTGATCGCCTGGGCGGTCGGCGGCCCCACATGTCGCATCGACAAGGAGACGAGCACTCGCCACAGCGGCTTGGACTTCGCCACCTCGAGCTGGGCAAGGATCACCTTGGCGTTCTCGCTGAGCTCACTCTCACCCTTGGTGAAGTACGAACTGCGCAGCAGGTCTGCTTCGGTGAGTGCGAAGAGATCACCTTCATCAGTGAGGATGCCGCTCTCCAGCAAGGCAGTAGCCGACTTCTCACCCAGACCTTCGATGTCGAGTGCCTTGCGACTGCCGATGTTGGCGAGACGTTCCATCAATTGGCCGGGGCAGCTGCGCGCGTTCGGGCAGCGAAGATCCTTGTCGCCTTCGGTCTCCGGACGAAGCTCGGCGTTGCAGTCGGGGCAATGGGTCGGCATCACGAACGGGCGCTCATCACCGGTGCGGGCCTCGAGTACCGGGCCCAGCACCTCGGGAATGACGTCACCGGCCTTGCGCAAGAAGACGAGATCACCGATCAGCACGCCCTTGCGCTCAACCTCGAAGGCGTTGTGCAAGGTGGCCATGGCGACGGTCGAGCCCGCAACCCGCACAGGCTCCATCACCGCGAACGGAGTTACCCGCCCGGTGCGGCCGACATTGACCTGAATATCGAGCAGTCTCGTGCGCACGACCTCGGGAGGATACTTGTAGGCGATGGCCCAGCGTGGTGCGCGCGAAGTCTCGCCCAACTGCTGTTGGAGATCGAGTCGATCGACCTTGATGACGATGCCGTCGATCTCATGAATGACGTCATGACGATGCTCATGAAAATGCGCGATGAAGGCAGCGACGCCATCTGACGAGCCCTCGACCTTGGCGTACTCGCTCGTGGGCAAACCCAAGGACTTCAGCAGGGCGTAGGCATCGCTTTGTCGCTCGATGGTCGCTCCATCGGTCGCCCCGAGTCCGTGCACCGTCAGCTGAAGGCCATTGAGACGTCGAACCGAGCGGGCGTACTCGGCCTCGAGCCGCTCCAGCTTGGACTGCGTGCGTGCACTCGACTGGGTGCGCACCTCGGCGAGTTCTTCTTCGCGCTTATCGATGCGCTGTCGAAGGGTGCCGGCTGCGGCGTTGCGTGGATTCGAGAATGCAGGGAGCCCGGCGTCGTATTGCTCGTTATTGATGCGAGCAAAGGCCTCGACCGGGAAGAAGATCTCGCCGCGCACCTCGACCAGCGCGGGAATCGCAACACCCTTCTGCGGGGTGAGCGTGGTCGGGATTCCGGGAATGAACTGCACGTTGTACGTGACGTCTTCGCCGGTCTTGCCGTCGCCACGCGTGGCCATCGTGGTCAAAGTGCCGTTGACGTACACGAGATCGACGGCCAGGCCATCAATCTTCAGCTCACAGAGGTACTCGGGAACAAAACCCAGCGATTTCTCGGTGCGCTCATGCCAGGAGGCGAGTTCCTCGGCATCGAAGACATTGTCGAGCGAGTACATCGGGACGAGATGGGTGACCTCACTGAACATTGATGAGATTGCCCCACCGCGCACGCGAGTGGGTGAGTCGTCCGAGGCAAGCTCAGGATGAGCTTCCTCAAGTTCGACTAGCTCGCGGAACAGTGCGTCGTACTCGGCATCGGAGAGCACCGGCGCATCGAGATCGTGATACGCATGGCCGGCCTCGCGAATCTGGGCGACCAGCGCATCCCATCGCAGGCGCGCGTCGTCAGCGCTCATCGCGATCGCCCTCCTCATCACCGCGCAGCACTCGTGCCGCGGCCTTCACGCTGTCGTAGGCGCTGCGCACCCACTGCGGGCTGGCACCGGCCATGCCGCAGGTCGGGGTGACCACTACCTGCGACAGGTACTGAGCATCCCCGAGGCCGAGGCGAGAAGCCAGTTCCCGCACGGGTGCACTCGCACGAGTGTCACTCATCGCACCTTGACCGATGGCCGGAACGGTGCCTGCGAGAAGACCGATGCCGCCCTCCCAGGCGGCGCCCAGCTCATCCTCATCAAAGTCGCGCAGGAGATCGAGCCCGACGAAATCCGCGCCCGTCTTGACCAGCAGTTCGATCGGCGGCTGAGCCGCACAACAGTGGATACCGGCGGTTGCACCGGCATCGATGATCGCACTCATGACTCCGGCGAGAATCGGCGATGCCACCTGCTCGTCAATGGCGTTGTACGCAGAGAGCCCGCTTGCCGTGCCGATGCTGCCTTCCAGCACCTGCGTGAGCGCAGGCTCGTCGACCTGCACGACGATGCTCGCCCTCGGCACTCGTCTGCGCACCTGGTCGATCTGATGGCGGAGTGCCTCCTGAAGGGCTGAAGCAATATCGCGACAGGCAGAGGGGTCCTTGAGCGCCCGCTCGCCCGATGCAAGCTCGATCACGGCAGCGAGGGTCCAGGGCCCGGCCACCTGGAGCGTGAGCGGACCGGAGTATCCCTGAGTGACGTCTTCAAGCGCATCGAGATCCTCGTTCAGAAACGACTGCGCTCGACGGGTGTCCCTGCCGGCATTGGGCACGAAGCGCCAGCCACGCGGTGTGGTCTCGATCGAGAACTCCTGCGAGACAGCGCTGAGCATTCCGCCCGTGCGGCCGATCATGTCGGCCCCTGGCCCGCGGGCAGGAAGCTCGTGCAGGTGAATGAATTCCGGGCACTCGCCCGCGATCAGCCGTGCGCTCTCACGGGAGTCGATGCCGGGTAGTGAGCCGACTCCGGTGCCCCGAGATGCTTTCCAGGGCAGGACACGCATCACGGCCTCTTATGCGTGCGATCGACAGTGCCCGAGCCAATGACGCGATCGCCGTCATAGAGCACGACTGCCTGCCCGTTCGCGAGACCTCGAATGGACTGCAGGAGTTCGACGTGGATGCGGGAGCCATCGAAGTGCGCCATTGCCGGCACTGGCGTGGCATGCGCTCTGACCTGCGCCATCACCGCGACCGGTTCGTCCGTGAGCGGAAGGTTCGCCCAGGTCGACTTGATCGCCTCGATGCCGATGACATCGAGATGCTGCGGTGCACCGACCATCACTCGGCGCGTGTCGATGTCGACATCGACGACATATCTCGGCTCGCCCTCACCACCTGGATTGCCGAGGCCGAGCCCGCGACGTTGCCCGATCGTGAAGGCATACGTGCC
>JBPCSY010000046.1:0-6351 GCA_051006695.1 Candidatus Nanopelagicales bacterium | reverse complement strand
ATCGGCTATGTCGATCTGGGCCCGGTCATTGTCGAAGGCTGGCTGCTGCACAAGACAGAGTGGGAGATCGGAGATCCGGTCCGCATTGCTCTGGCCAAGGCCTGGACACGAGAAGACGGCATCGTCGTGCACACCTATGGATTCGAGGCCATGTGATGAGCGCGGACATCGACAACGAGGTGTACATCGTCGGCGGTGGCATGACCGAGTTCGGTCGTTTCGAGGGCGAGGACCAAGAGCTTGCCGAGCAGGCGATGCGCGAGGCACTTGCTGACTGCAACCTCACCTGGAATGACGTCGACTTCGCGGTCGGCGGCACCAACGGCGAGACCAAGCCCGACAACATGGTCGCTCGGATGGGCCTCACCGGCATCCCCTTCATCACGGTGAAGAACGGCTGCGCGACAGGTGGCGTCGCCCTGATGACCGCGCGCAACGGCTTGATCGCTGAAGGTCGCGATGTCGCTGTCGTCGTCGGATACGACAATCACGCACGCGGAGCTTTCGCTGCGTCACCTGCGCGCTACGGCATCGGTGGCTGGTACGGCGAGACAGGCATGATGGTCACCACTTCCTACTTCGCGCTCAAGATCAAGCGGTATCTCCACGAGCATGGCATCGACGAACGCACCCTCGGCTACGTCTCCGAGAAGGCCTTCGACTTCGGTTCCTCGCATCCGCTCGCGTGGCGCCGCAAGCCGGTGTCTGTGGATGAGGCAATGGACTCCGACATGATCAATGCGCCGCTCACGCGATTCATGTTCTGCTCCCCGGATGCCGGTGCGGTCTCGCTCGTGCTGGCTCGCGGAGAGCGCGCTTTCGAGCTCTGCGAGAACCCGATTCGCCTCGCAGCCGTCGAGCTGCGCGGTCGACGTCCGGGCTCATTTGAGGTCTTCTCGCCGTGGCTGTCACCCGGCGAGCGCACTAGCCCCTCCATTGATGCCGCGAAGGCTGCCTTTGCCGCGGCCGGCATCACCCCCGAACAGGTGCAGGTGGCGCAGTTGCAGGACACCGACAGTGGTGCCGAGGTCATTCACCTCGGCGAGACCGGCCTGTGCGCCAATGGCGAGCAGGGCGCCGGCTACCTCAATGGCGATTACAAGATCAATGGCCGTCTGCCGGTGAACACCGACGGCGGCTGCCTGGCCAACGGTGAGCCGGTTGGCGCATCAGGCCTGCGCCAGGTGCATGAGGTCATGCGCCAGCTGCAAGGACGTGCACTCGGCCAGCAGGTGCCCAATAATCCCCGTATCGGCTTCACCCATGTCTACGGAGCACCCGGTATCTCGGCGTGCACCGTTCTCGTCAAGGAAGGTGCGAACTCGTGAGCGAGCTCGATCCCGCCCAGCTCGAGGCTTTCCGCGCCGACGTGCGCGAATGGCTCGCCACTGTCGCCAAGCCGCGCACTGAAGAGGTGCGCATCTGGGGCGAGGGTGACCCTGAGCTGCAGATCTTCATCGCCAAGAGCGAGGAGGACGAACGTGCACATCTCGATCGCGTGCGCGAGTACCGCAAGGCGCGCTTCGATGCCGGCTTTGGCGCTCTGACCCTGCCTGAGGAGTTCGGCGGACGCGGCCTGCCCAGCGTCTACGCCGTGGCCTTCGCCGATGAGGAGCGCGAGTTCGACGTCCCGCCGTCATCGGAACTCATCTCGGTCACCACCGGCCTGGTCGGGGCTGCCGTCAGTGTTTTCGGCACGCCCGAGCAGCGCGAGCAGTATGCGCGCGCTTTCCTGCGCACTGATGAGCTCTGCTGCCAGTTATTCAGCGAGCCGGGCGCCGGCTCCGATCTTGCGGGCCTATCCACCAAGGCCGTGCGCGACGGTGATGAGTGGGTTGTTGACGGCCAGAAGATCTGGACTTCCAACGCGCAGTTCTCCGCCTACGGATTCATGCTGGCTCGCACCGATCCCGATGTCGTCAAGCAGGGCGGCATCACCGCGTTCCTCGTCAAGATGGATTCGCCCGGAATTGAGATCCGCCCGATTCGCCAGATGAGCGGCCCCTCGAGCTTCAACGAGGTCTTCTTCGACGGTGTGCGAATCCCGGACTCCATGCGCATCGGCGATGTCAATGACGGCTGGAAGGTCGCGATGGCGACCCTCGGCTTCGAGCGCTCCTCGTCAGGATCCGGCCATCGCCGCAAGGGTGGCACGGTTGCCGATCTCGTCGAGCTCGCCAAGGCACTGGGCGTCAATGATGATCCGGTCGTGCGTCAGGAGATCGCTGATGTCTACGTGCGCGCACGCCTGCATGCCGCTGTCGTCGCGAAGGTTGCCCGCGCCAACGCCTCAGGTGACAAGCCCGGGCCGGCCGGCTCACTCGGCAAGCTCATCGCCTCCGACAACCTCGTGCGTATCGGTAACGCTGCCGCCGACATGCTCGGTTCCTCGCTCGTTGCCGATACCGGCGAGTGGGGCCAGTTCGCGTGGTCGGATCACGTTCTCGGTGCGCCGGGCTATCGCCTCGCCGGTGGCACTGATGAGATTCAGCGCAACATCATCGCTGAGCGCGTGCTCGGACTTCCCGCTGAGCACCGCGCAGACAAGGCGCCGTTCTCGCAGCTGAGCAAGAACTAGTCGTAGCAGCGTGAAAGGGCCACCCGCAGGGTGGCCCTTTCACGCTGTCGCGAGTTACCAGCCGAGCAGCGTTGCCACGCGCTCGCGAGTTACCAGCCGAGCAGCGTTGCCACGCGCTCGCGATGGAACGACGCATCACCCAGGAACGCCGCATCAAAGCGCGCACGACGGAAGTACAGGTGTGCATCGTGTTCCCAGGTGAAGCCCACGCCACCGTGCAGCTGAATTGCCTCCGCGGCAAGTGCGTTGAAGGCATCAGATCCCCAGGCCTTGGCGACTGCAGCATCAGCGGAGAGATTCTCGGAGTGCTCCCAGGTAGCGCGCTCGAGACCGGCGCGTGCCATCTCGACCTGGATGAGTGCATCGGCCATGCGGTGCTTGACTGCCTGGAAACTGCCGATCTCGCGATTGAACTGGCGGCGTAGCTTGATGTACTCGAGGGTCATGTCGAAGCAGTACTGCGCACCACCGAGTTGATCGGCGCCAATGGCGAGCAATGCGATGTCGAGGCCGCGCTCTAGTGCTGCAAGTCCGGCGCCACCGTTCGTGAGTCGCGTTGCAGCCGAGGAGGTGAAGGCGACGGTCGCCGACGGACGGCTGAAGTCCAGTGACGCAAGTGGTGTTGCTGCGGCATCGGCTGCTTCGACGATGAAGAGGTCGATACCGGCATCGGTGCGGGCGGCGACGACGAAGAAGTCAGCCGAGGCGCCGTAGGGCACGAATGGCACGAGGCCATCGACCGAGGAGTTAGTTCCGGTGACGGTGACGCCGTCTGCAGTGAAGCGACCGCGCACATCGGTAATCGCGGGTGCGGCAATCTCGCCGCCGGCGATGCGCTCGAGGAAGGGGAGTGCTGCTTCCCCGGCTGCGGCGAGGATCTGGCCCGAGACCACCGTGCTGGTCAGGAAGGGAACGGGGGCGAGGGTCGCGCCGAGTTCCTCGGCAACGGCCAAGATCTCGGCGAGGCCGCCGAGGCCGCCGACCTCCTCCGGCAGGCCGACGCCGGCCAGGCCGATCTCCTGGGCGAGCAGAGTCCAGAGGTCAGTGTCGAGGCCGGGGTTCTCGGCTCTGGCCTCGAGTTCGCGCACGCGTTCGGGGTAGCCAGACTCCGTGGCAGCTGCCCGCACGGTCAGGCGAAGCTCTGCCAGCTCCTCGCGATCAAGGCTGGCGAGGGCGAGTTCGCTGGTCATCTGTCTCCCAGGGGCAAGTGAATTGGACGGTGGGGCGTTTCGATAGTCCGTTAACAGTAAGTCTATCCACGACACCACGCGATCGGCAGGGGGAATCTCCCCCTGGATCAGGAGTAAACGGGGCCTTTCTTCATCACATTGTTACGCCCCAACCCGTCGCATTTCATAGGACGTACATGTATCGTGACGCTACTTCGCCACCTGCGGGCGGCACTCGACCGGAAGAGAGATCCATGCGCAAGCCCCTCGGTGCCCTGGCCACACTGGCCGCCGCCTCCCTCGTTCTCGCGGCATGTGCAATGCCCGCGGATGATCCCAACTTCCAAGGCGGCAGCGGAGTCGGCGGAGATGCTGCGGCCAATGCTGCGGCCAATGAGGCCGGAAGTGCAGCACTCGAGGCAGCAACGCTGCCACCGACCTCCATCGGTGTCGACGTGCCGCTGTCGGCAGCACCGAAGCCGGGCGCCGAGATCATCAGCCTCACCGACGGCTCCGATTACGAGGGCGTCAGCGAGAAGGCCATGGCTGCAGCCGCCAAGGCGCTGGGCTGGACAGTGAAGTCCGTGACCCTGGATCCACTGGACACCACCGCGGTTGCCACCGCATTTGATGAGGCCGTGGCCAAGAAGCCGGCGGGCATTCACATCAACGGCGAATTCTTCGATTCCGTCAGCATGAGCCTTCCCAATGCCGAGACAGCTGGCATCCCCGTGGTGTGCACGGGCTGCGCTGGCGAGCCCGGTGGCGGAATCACGGATGCGAGCATCGATGGCACCGTGCAGAACCAGGCCTGGGCAGATGTACTTGCCAGTTACGTCGTCAAGTCTCAGTGGAAGGGCGAGGCTGCCGGTGTGCAGATCTTCGTCGCACCGGGTGGCGCCGTGAACGACTTCAACCTGCAATTCGACACCACGCTGCTCAACCAGTGCCGTGAGTGCTCGTCCATGCAGTCCATGGTCGACCCGATGGTGACCGACATGACTGATCCCTCAGCGGTCACGGCCTTCATCGCCGGCGAGATGGGCACGAGCCTCGGTGCATGGGCCCTGCTGGATACCGGGGCGTTCTCCACCGGTGTCGCGGAGGCCCTGGCGAATGATCCGACCATGCTCGCTCCGATCACGGTTATTGGCCGAGGCGCAAGCGCCACCGATATCGCGAACCTGGCCGGCCTGGGCGCAGCTCCGACCCTCGACCCAGCCGCAACCGCGCGCACTCCGGAGGAAGCGAAGGCCCTGCAGGCCTGGATCGCCATCCCGCTGCCGGTCATGGGCTGGCGCGTGATCGACCAGTTCGCGCGCATCCTCGGTGGTGACGCATTGGCCGATGGCCCGCTGCCGAGTCAGTTCCTCACTGCAGCGAACGCTGCCGATGCGGTGCTCGATGCCGACGGCAACTTCATCGGCGTGGCTGACTTCGAGGCCCAGTTCCTCGCTCTCTGGGGCGTCACGTAGTCATTTGTATGCACACTGAGATGGCCCGCCCCTCGTGGGGGCGGGCCATCTCAGCTTTCTGGACCATTGTCCCAACCGCGGACGTCCGAAAGGCGGGATCGTGACTATCGGACATCCAGGGGTCCAAGCGCGTAGTTTCTTGAGAGTAACTACGTGAATTTGCCGCTCGATACCAATTCGTGACCTGATTACAGGGGATTACCCCTTCACAATCCATGGACGTTCATGTAATTTTCTAGGGCTCGGGTTCGTAAGCACCCCTCGACTGGAAGAGAGATCCATGCGCAAGTCAATTGCAGCAGTGGCCGTTGTTGCCGCTGCTTCGATGGCAGTCGTTGGCCTCGCCCCGGCAGCTTCTGCTGCTGATGGTGTTGCCACCGCCAAGGCCATCGTCGCCAAGTACTCGAAGAACCCCACCTCGCTGGGCAACATTCCGGTGATCGGCAAGCCGATCCCCAAGGGCAAGTACGTCATCGCCATCACCAACCAGACCGATGCCGCCATCACCCTGAACAAGTTCCAGGTCCAGGCCGGCAAGCTGCTCGGCTGGAAGATGGAGTCGATCCAGGCTGAGGCCACCATCGAGGGACAGCGCAAGGTTCTTTCCGACGCTATCGCCAAGAAGCCGAACGGCATCGCTGTCTCGGGCATGGAGCCGGAGTCCTACGGCGACCTCTACAAGAAGGCCGCTGCACAGGGCATTGCCGTCATCTGCTCCGCCTGCCTCGCGGCACCGGGCAATGGCCTCGTCGACTCTCACGTCGCCGGCCCGAAGATGCTCGATCTCTGGGGACAGATGATCGCCGCCTTCGCCGTCGCCAACGTCAAGGGCACGCCCGACGTCCAGGCCTTCGGCCTGTCGGTCTACCCGGTTCTCGTGCGTTACGACAAGTCTTTCGAGAAGAACCTGAAGCTGCTCAGCCCCAAGGCTAAGTACAACTTCACTGAGCTCGACTTCTCGCCGGGCCAGATCGGCAACGCCTACAAGGCCAACCCGAGCACCAACTTCATCTCCAGCGACCTGGGTGACTTTGCCCTCGGCTGGCCGCAGCAGCTCTTCACCGTGGGTGCAACCCCCGGCCAGAAGCCGCTGATCGGTGGACTGACCGCAGGCAAGGCAGCCATCCAG
>JBPCSY010000045.1:0-4675 GCA_051006695.1 Candidatus Nanopelagicales bacterium | reverse complement strand
CCTCGATCGTGCCATGGGCAGCCGCCGGGAGCAGATTCGCGCTGACATCCTCGATAAGTGACGCCACCGTTCCCACTGCGCACTTCTTGTTCGTGCCGATGATGCCTGTCGGGCCTCGCTTGATCCAGCCGGCGACGTACTCGCCCGGCACCGTGACGCCATCACGCTGCACGCGACCGTCGGCGCTCGGAATGACGTTCTTCCCGGAGTCGAACGGCACCTCATCGAGTGCGGTGCCACGGTAGCCCACGCTACGCACGACGAGATCGGCATCGACCGTGTAGGTCTCCCCAGTGCCGGACGCGCCACCGCTCGCATCAAGTGAGGTGCGCTCCACGACAACGCGGCGCACGCGATCATCGCCGATGATCTCCACGGGGCGAGCGAAGAAGTGCATGTGTATGCGACGGCGCTTACCTTCAGGCGTGCGGGTCGACCACTCGCGCATGACCTCAATATTACGAGCCGTGGCCTTGTCGGAGGCCGCCTGCTCGGCGCTGAAGGCATCGAGTTCCATGACTGCAGGATCGATGATCACGTCGGCATCCGCGAGCTCACCGAGCTCCTTGAGCTCCTTGGTGGTGAAGGTCGCCTGGGCCGGGCCACGACGACCAAGGACGTAGATGTCAGTAATGCCGCTCTTGTCGAGGGTGTCGAACACGTGCTGGGGCATGTCGGTGTCGTTGAGCTCCGCGACTGTCTTGCCGAGCACGCGAGTGACATCGACGGCGACATTGCCAACACCGACGACGACGGCTGCGGTTGCCGTCGGGACCAGGGACTCGAACTGAGAGCGGTCAGCCTCAGGATGGCCGCAGTACCAGGCCACGAAGTCGGTCGCGGCCACGCTGCCGGCGAGATCCTCGCCCGGGATTCCGAGACGGCGATCACGTGAGGCGCCGTAGGTGAAGATCACGGCGTCGAAGTAGTCGTGCAGCTCAGCCACGCTGATGTCGGTTCCGACCTCGAGATTGCCGATGAAGCGAACGCCCGGCTTATCGAGGATCTTGTCGAGGGTGTCGCGCACGGAGCGGATGCTGTGGTGATCCGGGGCCACGCCATAACGCACGAGGCCGAAGGGCACGGGCAGCTTGTCGATGACGTCGACGGTCACCGGGACGTCGGTCTGGCCCACCAGGGCGTCTGCGGCATACATGCCTGACGGCCCTGAACCGATGACGGCAACTCTGAGCGCTCGTGACATTCCGACTCCTCCAAGGGGCATGCTGGTCCCCGAACGATGCCACAGACCGAGCCACCCAGGGGCTCATCCACGCCACTGTGACGATGACCACGCGCGTGGCGTCCCGTGCGCACCGATCAATGAACCGCTCGCCATCGCCTACAGTTCGGTCATGACCGATTTCCCCGCCGCTGCCTTTGCCGACGTTCTTGCCAGCAATAGGGCTCATGAGGCGGGCTTCACCACGAGTGACCTAACCGGCGTGGCCGCTAAGGGCCTGGCGATCATCACCTGCATGGACAGCCGTATTGCTCCGCTCGCGGCGGTCGGAATGGAGCCAGGCGACGTCAAGATCATCCGTAACGCCGGTGCCCGGGTCACCGATGACGTCCTGCGCACCCTCGTGCTGGCCACCTACCTCCTCAACGTCGATCGGGTACTCGTCATGCCTCATACCGAGTGCAAGATGGCCAGCGGCTCCGAGGCCGCCATCCACGCAGAGATCAAGGAGCGCTTCGGGGTTGACACCCGAAGCATGGAATTTCGCACCGTCGACAACCAGGCCGCGGCTCTGCAGACCGATCTTGATCGCATCCGAGCATTCCCGTTGCTGCCCGCAGACCTCCAGGTAGGCGGTGCGATCTACGACGTTCGCTCAGGCCGACTGAATATTCACCAGGGCTGACCGGGCACCCCGCCTTGCTCAGGCGTCGATGCGATCGCGATCGAGGCTGGCGGCCCCGTCGACGATGAACTCCTTGCGCGGAGCTACGTCATTTCCCATCAAGAGATCGAAGACTTCCTCTGCTGCCTGGGCATCGGTGACGGATATTCGGCGCAGTGTGCGGTGTGCCGGATCCATGGTGGTCTCGCGCAACTGGGAGGCGTCCATCTCGCCGAGACCCTTGTAGCGCTGCACGGGATCCTTGACCCGCTTGCCGCGCTTGTCGGCATCGATGAGCAACGACTTCATCTCAGCATCGGAGTAGGTGTAGATGACCTCGTTGGCCTTGCTGCCTGCATTGATGATCTCAAGGCGATGCAGCGGGGGCACGGCCGCGAAAACCCGGCCCGCATCCAGCAGCGGGCGCATGTAGCGGTGAATCAGGGTTAGCAGCAGGCAACGAATGTGGGCGCCATCGACATCGGCATCGGACATCAGGATGACCTTGCCGTATCGAGCCTGGTCAAGCTCGAAGGAGCGACCGGAGCCCGCGCCGATGACCTGGATGATCGACGCGCACTCATTGTTCTTGAGCATGTCGGCCAGTGACGACTTCTGGACATTGAGGATCTTGCCGCGGATCGGCAGCAGCGCCTGATAATCGGCATTACGGGCAACCTTGGCCGTACCCAGGGCGCTATCGCCCTCCACGATGAACAGTTCGGTGCGCTCAACGTCGTCGGCGCGACAGTCGACAAGCTTGGCCGGCAACGCCGATGACTCGAGGGCTGTCTTGCGACGCTGGGTATCGCGGTGAGTGCGGGCAGCGATGCGGGCGCGCATGGCATTGGCTGACTTCTCCAGCACTGCCTTGGCTGCCGCCTTCTCACCGCGCGGTGGGTTCGCGAACCAGGCGGTGAGCTCCTTGGCAACCACATTGCCCACGATGCGCGAGGCGGCAGGCGTACCGAGGATCTCCTTGGTCTGGCCCTCGAACTGCGGCTCGGCCAAGCGGATGGCCACGACGGCAGTCACGCCCTCCAGCACGTCATCCTTGGTGATGTTGTCCTCACTGGCGCGCAGCACCTTTGCTGCACGCAGCTGATCATTGAAGACCTTGACGATGCTGCGCTCGAATCCGCTGACATGCGTGCCGCCCTTGGGCGTCGCCACCACATTGACGAAGGAGCGAAGGTTGCTGTCGTACCCGGTATCCCAGCGCAGTGCGATATCGACGCCGAGGTCGCGCTGTACCTCCTGCGAGTGCATGTGCCCCTTGTCATCGAGCACTGGAACCGTCTCGGCGAAGTGCCCGGAACCCTGCAGGCGGATTACCGAGCACACCGGCTCGCCCGTGGAGATCGACTCGACATACTCCCCGATGCCACCCTTGTGCTGGAAGGTCTCCTCCAGGATGTCGGAGGGATCGCGCAAGTCGTGCACGATGATCTTCAGCCCGGGAACGAGGAAGGTGCTCTGGATGGCGCGGTCGCGCAGTTGCTCGCGATCGTAGGCGGCGTCCTTGGTGAAGGTCTGCTTATCGGCCCACCAGCGCACGCGAGTGCCTGTGCGGGTACGCGGGCACTTACCGCCGATCTGCAGGCCGCTCTTCTTGGTGAACTCAGCATCGGGGCCCTCACCGTCGAATATGCCGGGAACGCCGCGCTTGAAGGACATCACGTGGATCTTGCCGCCTCGATCGACCTCGACGTCGAGACGAGCGGAGAGTGCGTTCACGACCGAGGCACCGACACCGTGCAGACCGCCGGAGGCCGCGTACGAGCCGCCGCCGAACTTGCCGCCGGCATGGAGCTTGGTGAGGACGACCTCGACACCAGTGAGCTTGGTCTTGGGCTCGATATCAACGGGAAAACCACGGCCATCGTCAGCCACCTCGGCTGACCCGTCGGGGTGCAAGGTGATGATGATCGAGGAGCAATGCCCGCCCAGGGCCTCATCGACCGCGTTATCGACGATCTCCCATAGGCAGTGCATGAGGCCGCGGCCGTCGTTAGAGCCGATGTACATGCCCGGGCGCTTCCGCACGGCCTCCAGGCCCTCGAGGACGGCCAGGTTCTTCGCCGAGTAGCCCGAGGGCTCCTTCGGAGCTGCGGTCTTGGATGCGGAGGCCATGACGTGAACCTATTGCGAGGGGACGACAGTTCGGCAGACCGACATGGGGTCAGGGCCGCGGCGTGAAGGAATTCACAAGCGAACGAACGCCCTGCGCTGTGGGCGAACGCGGTCGGCGTGGCGCCGCGGGAACAAAGAGCCCATGGGAGACTGTTACTCCAGTTAAGAACTCGCTGAACACGGAGGTGGGAGCATGGCCACGACATTCGCTACTCCTGTCCTGAGCGCTACAGATCGCTGCGATCGTTGCGGTGCACAGGCGTACGTGCGCGTGGTGCTCCCCGGCGGTTCTGACCTGCTCTTCTGCAGCCATCACTGGAATGCACATGAGGAAAAGTTGCGTCCGCAGGCCGTCGAGGTTGTTGACGAGACCCACAAGCTCACTGCTGCCCCGCCGGTCGACGAGCGCTAGTCGCTCCTTGCCCGAGTATCAGTACCTAGCGGTCTCCGCAGACGAATGCATCACGTGGATCGAGCTGGCGAATCCGCAGCGGCGTAACGCCCTCAACGATGCTCTTCTCGAGGAGCTCATAGCGGCCCTCACACGTGCGGTAGAGCACTCTCGAGTGGTCATCCTGGGTGCGGAGTCCACGTCAGGAGTCTGGTGCGCCGGCTTCGACATCACCTCCTTGCCGACTGATGGCTCGATTCCCGATCCGGCAACGAGCCCGTTCGACCGGGCCCTGGCTGTGCTG
>JBPCSY010000044.1:0-7060 GCA_051006695.1 Candidatus Nanopelagicales bacterium | reverse complement strand
TTGACGTGGACTGGTACACCACGCGTGAGCGCCAGCAGTCCGAGGTGCTTCCGTGGGGTCACCTCGACTCCGGCCTCGATGCGGATTGGCTCTGGGAGGACTGGCAGGACTCTCTCTCCGAGGTTGGCGTGGAGGATTGCCGCTGGACTCCGTGCTTCGACTGCGGCGTATGCGATCAGATGGAGACCGAGATTCAGGTCGGTCCTACAGGCGTCGTCACCTTGCCGATGCCGACAGTGCGCACGACAGCAGTGCTCGCCGAGGTCGACGCGTGAGTCGCAAGCCCCCGGAGCGCGATGTCGCATTAGCAGTGCAGAAATTGCGCGTGCACTATGCCAAGCGCGGTCGACTGCGTTTCTCCAGCCACCGCGATTTCCAGCGCGCGCTTGAGCGGGCACTGCGCAGGGCCGAGGTGCCCATGGCGTACAGCGCCGGGTTCTCGCCCCACCCGAAGATCTCGTATGCGAACTCCGCGCCGACCGGCGTGGCCAGCGAGGCCGAGTACGTCGAGATCGGCGTGACAAAGCAGTGCGATCCCGACCGCATGCGTGCTGCACTTGATGAGGCACTGCCCCCGGGCCTCGATATCGTCGACGTGGTCACCGCGGCCACCCCTGACTTCGTCAACCGCCTCGAGGCCTCTCGGTGGCGCTTCGAGTTGCCGGGAGTTGACCTCGCCACTGCCCGTGCGGCAGTCGACACGTTTCTTGCCCGGTCCGAGGTCATCGTCGAGCGCCTGATGAAGAACGGCATCCGGAAGTTCGACACGCGCGAGGCCGTGGTCTCCCTCACGGTGAGCGACGAATCGGGCGTTTCGGGCAGCCAGGGGACTGCCGAGGGTGATTGCTGTGCCATACTCGAGGTGGTCACCAGACATGTCACACCGTCTGTACGACCCGATGACCTTCTAGCCGCACTGAGGATCGCAGCTGACCTCGTGCCGCCGGTTCCCCCACGGGTAACTCGGCTGGCACAGGGGCCGCTGATCCTCGGAAGCACGGAAATTGGCGATCCTTTCGCCCCTGACCGCGCAGCCCTCGTCAGTACTTCCTGACAGGCCGACTCGAGGTTCATCGCCCGGCGGCGTCCTAGCGCACTTCGCTCCGCGGCCGGGAGTCCATGAAGCTTGTTGGGCACTTGATGTCCACGTGAGGTAACTGCGCACTGCGCAGTCATTGAGGAGCACGGCCAGATGGTCGAGAACAACGAAGAGAGCACCGCCACCGCCAAGCGCACCCGTCGTCGCGCCGCCAGCCGTCCGGCCGGCCCGCCCGTCGAGGGGGTCACGCCGGAGCCCGTCGTGACCGAGGCGACAGAGAAGCCGGCGAAGAAGGCAGCCAAGAAGACCACGAAGAAGGTCGCGGCCAAGCCCGAGGTCACCGAGGCGCCCGAGGTGACTGAGAAGCCCGCGAAGAAGGCGGCCAAGAAGACCACGAAGAAGACTGCCGCCAAGGCCGAGCCATCCGAGTCGGCCCCCGCGGTTGAGTCGGCAGTGGCCGCACCGCTATTCGCGGCACCTGTCTTTGTCGCTCCGGACACGGATGCCGAGGCCAAGGACAAGCCGGCTGCGCGTCGCGGCCGTGGCCGTGGAGCCAAGAAGGCCGACGCTGTCAATGACGACTCTGCCGACTCCGGCAGTGAGAGTGCGGATTCCGTCGACGGAGCCGCTGACGACGATGCCGTTGCCGGCGAGACCGATGAGCAGGCCAAGCGCCGCCGTCGTCGCCGTGGCGGTCGCGGACGTCGCCGTCGCAGCGATGACGCCGAGGGCAGCGAGAACGGCAGTGATGACGACAGTGCCGATGGCGAGTCATCCGACTCCGATGCCGACGATGACTCCGAGGGCGGCAAGCGCCGTCGTCGCCGTCGTCGCCGGGGGGCCGATGGTGATCTCGAACCCTCACCCGATGATCCGCCGAACACGGTCGTCAAGGTGCGCGAGCCACGTGGCAAGGGCCGCGGGAACAGCACCGGCGATGACGAGGTCACCAACGTGCGCGGTTCCACCCGCCTGGAGGCCAAGAAGCAGCGTCGCCGTGAGGGTCGTGAGGCAGGCCGTCGCCGGGCGCCGATCCTGACCGAGGCTGAGTTCCTCGCCCGTCGCGAGGCGGTCAATCGCGTCATGGCCGTGCGCCAGGAAGGCGATCGCACGCAGATCGCCGTACTCGAGGACGGCGTGCTCGTCGAGCATTACGTCACCCGTGGCAGCAACAGCTCAATGGTGGGCAACGTCTACCTCGGTCGCGTGCAGAACGTCCTGCCGAGCATGGAAGCTGCGTTCGTTGATATCGGCCGTGGTCGCAACGCCGTGCTGTACGCCGGCGAGGTCAACTGGGATGCTGCCGGTCTCGACGGCCAGCCCAAGCGCATCGAGTTCGCGCTGAAGTCCGGTGACCCGGTTCTCGTGCAGGTCACCAAGGATCCCGTGGGGCAGAAGGGTGCTCGACTGACAAGTCAGGTGTCGCTACCCGGTCGTTTCCTGGTCTACGTGCCTGACGGTTCGATGACCGGCATCAGCCGCAAGCTTCCTGACTCAGAGCGCAGTCGCCTGAAGGGCATTCTCAAGCGAGTCATGCCTGAGGACGCCGGCGTCATCGTGCGCACGGCCTCGGAGGGTGCACCCGAGGATGCCCTCGAGCAGGACATCCTGCGTCTGAAGGCCCAATGGGACGACATCAGCGCGAAGGTGCAGAGCTCGAACCCGCCGACCCTGCTGTACAGCGAGCCTGATCTCGCGATCAAGGTTGTGCGCGACATCTTCAATGAGGATGTCAACCAGCTCGTGGTCTCCGGTCAGGCCGGTTACGACGCGATCAATGACTACGTCACGGCTGTCGCTCCTGATCTCTCCCCGCGCCTGGAGCGCTGGGTGGGCAATGAGGATCTCTTCGCGCACTACCGCGTCGATGAGCAGCTGATGAAGGCCCTTGATCGCAAGGTGTACCTGCCCTCGGGCGGCTCACTCGTGATCGACCGCACCGAGGCGATGACCGTGGTCGACGTCAACACCGGCAAGTTCACCGGTCAGGGCGGAAACCTCGAACAGACCGTCACGCGTAACAACCTCGAGGCAGCGGAAGAGATAGTCCGTCAGCTTCGCCTGCGCGACATCGGCGGCATCATCGTCGTTGACTTCATCGACATGGTGCTCGAGAGCAATCGTGATCTCGTGCTGCGTCGCCTGGTCGAGTGCCTTGGTCGCGATCGCACGAAGCACCAGGTCGCCGAGGTCACCTCGCTCGGCCTCGTACAGATGACCCGCAAGCGCATCGGCTCCGGGCTGATCGAGTCCTTCTCGACCACCTGCGAGACCTGCGCCGGCCGCGGCATCAAGGTGTCGCTCTCGGGCAATGAGCACGATCACCACGAGTCGCCGAAGAGCCGTCGCCCCGCGAATGCGGTCGATCCGGCTGACGTGGCGGCCCGTGCCCTGGTCATCGATGACGAGATCTCGGTCGAGATCGTCCATGACGAGGTTCCCGATCAGGTGGCTGGAGCCGACCTGCCCGAGACCCCCGATATGTCCGATTCACCCTCGGAGGAGGGGTCAGTTTGACCCTAGGGCGGGCCCTTCCGTAGTCTTAGGGCCTGGCTTCCCCGGGATCGACCTCTCCGGACAGTCAATGCGTGTGTCTTATCGGGCGCCGCGTTCGGATTCTTCAAGGAAAAGGCAGGAAATCGTGGTGTACGCGATCGTGCGCGCAGGCGGCCGTCAGGAAAAGGTTGCCGTGGGCGATGTTGTGGTCCTCGACCGTGTGTCGGGTGAGCCGGGCAACACGGTGTCCCTGCCGGTTCTCCTCCTCGTCGATGGTGCCACTGTCACCTCTGACGCGGCAGTGCTGGCGAAGTCGGCCGTGACCGCGGAGATCGTCGATCACCACCGCGGCCCGAAGATCGACATCCTCAAGTACAAGAACAAGACCGGCTACCGCCGTCGCCAGGGTTACCGCTCTGAGCTGACCAAGGTCAAGATCACCACCATCACCCCCGGGAAGTGAAGTAATGGCACATAAGAAGGGTGCGTCCAGCACCAGAAACGGTCGCGACTCCAACGCACAGCGCCTCGGCGTCAAGCGCTTCGGCGGCCAGAGCGTCAACGCCGGCGAGATCATCGTGCGCCAGCGCGGCACTCACTTCCACCCGGGCAACAACGTGGGCCGTGGCAAGGACGACACCCTGTTCGCCCTGTCGGCCGGCGTCGTCGAGTTCGGCGTCGCACGCGGTCGTCGCGTCGTCAACATCCTCGCGGGCTGAACCACCGCGACACAGTCATGACAGCGAGGCGGGCCCGTGGGGCCCGCCTTTCTGCTTTTCCCCGTAGATTCCTCAGCAGTATTCGCACAAGGGAGTAACCAGTGACCAGCTTCGTCGACAACGTCGTCGTGCACGCGCACGCCGGCGATGGCGGGCATGGCTGCGCGTCGGTGCTCCGCGAGAAGTTCAAGCCCCTCGGTGGCCCCGACGGCGGCAATGGCGGCCGCGGTGGCGACGTCGTGCTCGAAGTCGACCCGAACACCACAACCTTGCTCGATCTGCACCACCACCCGCACATGAAGGCCGGCAACGGCAAGCCCGGGGCGGGCAACCATCGCAGCGGCGCAGTGGCCGACGATGTCGTGATCCCGGTGCCGTCCGGCACGGTCGTGACGACCATGAGCGGTGAGGTACTCGCCGACCTGGTGGGCTCCGGCACGCGCTACGTGATCGCACGCGGCGGGCGCGGCGGCCTCGGCAATGCGGCGTTGTCCTCCCCGAAGCACAAGGCACCCGGCTTCGCACTGCTGGGTGAGCCGGGTGAGCACCGTGACGTCATGCTCGAGCTCAAGACTGTTGCTGATGTCGCACTCGTCGGATTCCCGAGCGCAGGCAAATCGAGCCTGATCGCCGCGATGTCGGCTGCGCGGCCGAAGATCGCCGATTACCCGTTCACCACACTCGTGCCCAATCTGGGCGTGGTGACCGCGGGCGAGGTTGTCTATACCGTCGCTGACGTTCCGGGCCTGATCCCCGGCGCGAGTGCGGGCAAGGGCCTGGGCCTGGAGTTCCTGCGCCATGTCGAGCGCTGCTCGGTGCTCGTGCACGTTCTCGACTGCTCGACGATGGAGCCCGGTCGCGATCCCATCGATGATCTCGATGTCATCGAGGCAGAGCTGGCTGAGTACGGAGGCCTTCAGGATCGCCCTCGCATCGTGGCATTGAACAAGATCGACGTTCCTGATGCTCGCGTGCTCGCCGATCTCGTGCGTCCGATCCTCGAGGAGCGCGGCTACCCGGTTTTCGAGATCTCGGCCGCCACCCACGAGGGTCTGCGTCCGCTCTCGTTCGCCATGGCCGAACTCGTGCTGAAGGCGCGCAAGGAGGCCATTGCGCAGGAAGCCCCCCGAGTGATCATCACTCCCAAGGCAGTCAACGACTCCGGCTTCCGGATCATTTCCGAGGAGGATGGCTATCGCATTCGCGGTGAGCGGCCGGAGCGCTGGGTGCGACAGACCGACTTCAGCAATGACGAGGCCGTGGGTTACCTGGCCGATCGCCTGGCGCGCCTGGGTGTCGAGGAAGCGTTGTGGAAGGCCGGAGCCAAGGCGGGCAGTACGGTGATGATCGGTGACGATGACAACGCCGTCGTCTTCGACTGGCAGCCGACCATCATCGCCGGCGACGGTGCTGGCGAAGTCAGCCCGCGTGGCACTGACGTACGACTCGACGCTCGGATTGACGGAGACTGAACGTGACTGACATTCGGAACACGATTGCCACGGCGTCGCGTGTCGTCGTCAAGATCGGTTCCTCCTCGCTCACGCAACCTGATGGCGGCCTCGATGCCGTGCGTATCGGTGCACTTGTCGATCAGCTCGCCGCGCGAGTCGCACAAGGACACCAGGTGGTGCTTGTCTCCAGTGGTGCGATCGCGACGGGGTTTCCGGCGCTCGGTCTCGCGGCTCGTCCGAAGGATCTCGCCACTCAGCAGGCATCGGCGAGTGTCGGTCAGGGCTTGCTCATCGCCGCCTACACGCAAGCCTTCGCCAAGCACGGCCTTACCGTCGGCCAGATTCTGCTCACGGCAGAGGACGTCACCCGTCGCGCGCACTACAAGAACGCACAGCAGACCTTCACTCGACTCCTCGAGCTCGGTGCGGTGCCGATCGTCAACGAGAACGACACCGTGGCCACTGACGAGATCCGGCTGGGCGACAACGATCGTCTTGCAGCGCTCGTCGCACACGTCGTGCAAGCCGATGCTCTCCTGCTGCTCTCTGACGTCGATGGCCTTTACGACGGGCCGCCGAGTCAGGTCGGCGCTCGACTCATCCCTGAGGTGCGCACGTCCGAGGATCTCGACGGCATCGCCCTCGGCGGCGCCGGAAGCGCAGGTGTCGGCAGCGGTGGCATGGCCACCAAGGTCGAGGCCGCCCGCATCGCCACCGGCGCAGGTATCTGCGTGCTGCTCACCTCGGCAGCCAACTCCGGTGCGGCCCTGGCCGACGCCTCGGTCGGCACGGTCTTCCACCCCACGGCTGAGCGCGTCTCGACGAGGCTGCTCTGGCTGGCCCATGCCACGACCCCGGCCGGCCAGCTCATCCTCGATGCCGGCGCTGCTGACGCTGTCCTCCACCGGGGGACATCCCTCCTGCCGGCAGGGGTGACCGAGGTGCATGGCGACTTCTCCGCCGGAGATCCGGTCGACCTCCTTGACCAAAAGGGTCACGTCATCGCTCGCGGTCTGGTGAACTTCGACTCAGATGAACTGCCCGAGCTGCTGGGGCGCTCCACTCGGGATCTGGCACGCGAGCTAGGACCGCAGTACGAGAGGGAGATCGTCCACCGCGACGACCTCGTCATCCTCTCCTGAGACGGAAGGGGCAGACATGAACGTTCATGTGCTGCCCCTGCGCGAAGCGCAGGAACCGTGGATGTGGCACGTGACCTTGACCGTCGCCGGCGACACGGTGTCCTCGGAATCCATCAAGTCGGCCCTCGAGCGGCTCAGTGAGCAGCATCCTTTCCTCCTCGCCGGCCGCTTCGCCGTGAATCGGGCCGAGGTGCGCTACTGGGAGCAGGC
>JBPCSY010000043.1:0-9614 GCA_051006695.1 Candidatus Nanopelagicales bacterium | reverse complement strand
CGCTATTCGGTCACCTGTTCAAGGACCGTCACCATGGCATCCTCTCGGTCCAGAAGGCTGCCGACTTCGGCCTCACCGTCGAGCGCGGATTCCGCCTCGGTCACGAGCAGACCTACGAGTGGTTCTGCCAGTCACCCGTCGTCGACTCGCCTGACGTGCTCTCCGATCCGATGTGGGGCGCGGGCTACGACTTCGGCCTCGAGGCGAAGTTCGCCGAGGAGCTGCGCGCGTGACCGTTCGCATTGACGACCAGGTACTGACCGAGGCGATTGCCGGGGCGCACGCCGCGGCGGACATCGCGCATGGTGACGTGAGCCAATGGACCGGCATCGAGAAATATGCCGCCACTCGCGGCGAGGATCCGACTCCTGCACGGGCGGCGGTCATCATCGACCTGCTGGGCCTGCCGGCGGGCACCACCAACGAGGCCGCCTATGAGGCAGCGGCCCAGGCGATGCTTGCCGACTTCGGTCCATCACCACTGCGCGAGCAATTGGTGGCCTGGTCCCGTGAGGATTTCACCGTCGCCGAGCCACTGCTCGCGGTCTTCACCGGGCATGGCACAGATGTCGAGCATCCTGTGATCGAGGTCGACGAGAGCGAACTCATGAAGCTCGCAGCCTGGCTGACCGCCGAGCACGGAGCACCGGTCGAGATCCTGCGTGCCGAGGTGATCGGTGGTGGATTCTCGCGTCGCATGTGGCGCACGACGGTGAGCATCAATGGCCGCCGGCGCAACGTGATCGTGCGTATCGAGCAGGGCGGAATGTTCGGCACTGACACGACCACTGAAGTGGCGGCAATGCGCGGACTGCTCAAGGCAGGCTATCGGGTGCCCGCGATCCTGCACATCGAGTCCACCGGTTCGGTACTCGGCGAGCCCTTCTTCGTCATGGAGGAGGTACGCGGCGAGGTGCGCCTCGATGATGCCGGCCTCGACGACATCATTCGCTCGGTCGCAGATCTTCACAAGGTCCCCGTGACCGCAATCGACGAGTCCGGGCGCTCTGCGCAGCAGGTCATCAGTGACAACATCGACGGCTGGCTGGCGCTCTATCGTGCGCATGCACCGCTACCCATCCCTCTTATCGAGCAGGGCGCAGCGTGGCTGCGCGCGAATCTCCAACCGACGGGCCCGAGCGTGATCGTGCACGGTGATGCCGGCCCAGGCAACGCGCTGTTCGATGCCGAGAACGGGCTCACGGTTCTCGACTGGGAGTTCGCGCATGTGGGCGATGCTGCCGAGGACTGGGCCTATCTCGCACTGATTCGCGGTCGGCGCACCATGAGCCCTGAGGCCTGGAAGGCGCGACTTACCGAGACGATTGGCCTGGAGTACACGGAGCTCCAGTGGCGAAATTGGCTCGCGTACAACCACTTCCGTGGCGCGTGCGTGAACCTCACTGCCCTGACCGTGTTCACCGAGGGATCACATCGCACGGCCGATCAGCTCGCCATCGGTATCGCGGTGCACCTGCGCTTCCTCGGTCAGCTTCTCGACATCACCTGCGAGTAGTCGTGTCGACCGATGCTCGCTACGAGCGCTCGAGGGCCGCGGTCTTCGAGGCCGTGTGCTCGGTGCTCGTCTCAGACGGAGTTGCCGGCCTGACCGCTGATCGGCTCGCGGAGGAATCAGGAGTCTCGCGCAGCACCATCTATCGCAACTGGCCTGATCTCGCGGCGCTGACCTGCGAGGTCTTCGACGAGCTGATGCATCGCGATTCCGCCGAGTTTGCCGATGATCCGATCACGGCATTGCGCGACTATCTTGCCGATTACGCGCGGCGACTCAATGACCCGACCTACTGCGCCGTGCTCATCGCGCTCATCGAGGGATCGATGCGCGATGACTCCTTCGCGGACGTGCACAGTCGCAGCTTCTCGCAGACACGTTCGCGTGCGGCTGAGATTATCCGGCGCGGTCAGGCCGGTGGCGTGTTCCGCGAGGATCTCGACGTGAAGCAGGGCGTTGAGGACATCGTGTCGCCATTCCTCTACCGCCGTCTCGTCACCCAGGCGCAGATCAGCTCACGCCAGGTCGAGCAATTGCATCAGCGCCTGATCGGCGCGTGGAGCCCGCCTTCGTGAAGTGACTTTTCGCGGGAGGTGCCCTCGTGATAGTCCGCTTCGAGGACGACCGTGAGGCCATCGAACTGAAGGAAGCTCAGGCCCTCGACGATCCACTTCTTGCCCTTGTGCTCTGCACCCTTGGAGTCGTCCATGACGGTCGCGCTCATGACCCACTGCAAGGCAATGCCATCGGGACGCGCCCAGTACTCGCCGGTCGGCTCGAGGACGAGATCGGGGTAGCGCTGGAGGCCGTGGGCGAAGTAGTCGCGAATATTCGACCAGCCGTCCTTCTGGCCGCCAATGGAATCCCACAGGGTGGCCTCTGCCGCCAAGAACTCGGCAGGTGCATCCGCATTGCCGCTGCTCCACGCCGCGAAGAGCTTCTTGGCGACCTCGATGCGCTGCAGATCCAGTTCGGTGAACTCGGCCATGGTGACTCCTCGTGCTCGTTTCGGTGGTGGGTGGCTAGAAGTAAGTGAGTGAAGTACTAGCCCGGGAACAGGACGCCACCATTGGCGGTGACGGTCTGTCCGCTGACGAAGGATGCTCCTGGTGAGGCCAGGAAGTCGATGACATTCGCGATCTCCTGCGAGCTCGCGGAGCGACCAGCGGCAATTCCGCTCACTAGTCGCGCGTGACGCTCCTCGTCGATGCGGCCGACGACGAGCTCCGTGTCCCCGGTGAAGCCGGGGGCGACCACGTTGCAGGTGATGCCGCGCGGCCCTTGCGTGCGCGTGAGACTGACAACGTAGGTCTGCAGGGCAGATTTTGCCGCGGAATAGGCGATGGAGCCATTGCCGAACTGCGCAGCGAAGGAGCCGACGATGACGACGCGGCCGCCAGGGGAGGTGACGTGCGGTAACAAGGCCTCGGTCATGAGCACTGCGCTCATCAGGTTTCCGCGGATGGTTGACTCCCACACGTCATTGAGATCCTGCAGGCCGCCGGTGAACCGCGGCTGAACCGAGCCCGCATTGTTGACGAGAACGTCGATGCTCGGCAGCTCAGATGCGGCCCAGGTCGCGAACGCCTCGACTGCCGTCACGTCCGTAAGGTCTACCGACTTCACATAGGTGGTCACCTCGGGGTGCGAAGCAGCGATGTCGGCAGCCACCTGCTCGAGCTTCTCCAGTCGCCGGCCCACGAGCACGACTGCGCTGCAGGTGGCCGCGAGGGTGCGGGCCGTGGCCGCCCCGATACCGGTGCCAGCCCCGGTCACGATGGCCGTGCGACTCATGGAATCCCCTGTCTAGTAAGTGGAGAGAGGCTATCGAGTGCTCAGGCCTCGGGGGATAGTATTAGGACATCCAACTAAAGGGAGTGTTCATGACCACGTGCGTAGTCCTCGATGGTGCCCGTACCCCGATCGGCAAGTTGCTTGGCGTCTTCACGCCCCTCTCGGCAGTCGATCTCGGCGGAATCGCGATCAAGGCAGCCGTCGAGCGCTCCGGCGTGACCGCTGACCAGATCGACGCCGTGGTCTTCGGCAACGTGGTCCAGGCCGGTGTCGGCCCGAACCCGGCTCGGCAGTGCGCCGCAGCCGCAGGCCTGCCGATCAACATTCCCGCTGTTTCGATCAACAAGCTGTGCCTGTCGGGCCTCGTCGCAATCGGCATGGCCGTGCAGATGATCAAGGCCGGCCAGCACACTGTCGTCGTCGCCGGCGGCACCGAATCGATGACCAATGCCCCGCACCTGCTGCAGGGCTCCCGCCAGGGTTACAAGTACGGCGAGGTCAAGGCGGCTGACGCCCTCGATCGCGATGCGCTCATCTGCTCCTTCGACAAGGTCTCGATGGGCAGCTCGACCGAGAGCTACGGCAATGATCACTCGATCACCCGCGAAGAGCTCGATGCCTTCTCCGCGCGCTCGCATCAGCTCGCCGCCGCGGCCACCGCAAGTGGCCGCCTCGCCGAGGAGATCGTGCCTGTCGAGATCAAGACCCGCAAGGGTGTCATCACGGTTACCGAGGACGAAGGCGTGCGCGCCGACACCACTGCCGAGGGTCTGGCCAATCTCAAGCCGGCCTTCGCGAAGGATGGCCGCATCACCGCGGGCAACGCCTCGCAGCTCTCGGACGGCGCAGCTGCCGTGGTCGTCACCACCAAGGAGTTCGCCGAGGCTCATGGCCTGACCTGGATCGCCGAGATTCGCGCTCACGGCGAGGTTGCCGGTCCGAGTCCGTCACTGCTGCTGCAGCCCGCTGACGCCATCAAGGACGCCCTGCGCCGCGATGGCAAGGCCACCGTTGCCGATCTCGACATCGTCGAGATCAACGAGGCCTTCGCCAGCGTCGGCCTTGCCTCGGTCAAGGAGCTAGGCCTGAACCCCGACATCGTCAACGTCAACGGCGGCGCCATCGCACTCGGCCATCCCGTCGGCATGAGCGGCGCCCGCGTGCTGCTCACCGCGGCCTATGAGCTCAAGAAGCGCGGCGGCGGCCTCGGCGCCGTGGCACTGTGCGGTGGTGGCGGCCAGGGCGAGGCGATCCTGTTCAGCACGCCTGCATAAGCGATTTAGCAAGGACGCGACGCGCTGGGGGGATACAGTGCGTCGCGTTTCCTTATGTCTGCGAAAGGCGAGGCGATGAGCACGAATCGGCAGGATTTTCTTCTCCATCCGCAGCCGCGCCCGCTCTCGCGTGCCGGCTGGCGTACGGCGATCATCACGGCAGTCGTTCTCATCGCGGCGATCCTGACGATCTCGATCGCCTACGAGAACGAGGGCGACCTCAGCGTGACCGGCGGACTCGTCGAGCCGAACATCGCGGGCATCGTGATCACCGTCGAGCCACTCTCCATGGATCCCGCGACGAACACCCTCACCGCGCGGCTGGTGTTCAGCACTCGGGGAAGTGACTTCATCGACGAGAACTCCAACACGCTCCTCCAGAACACGCGCATCACGGTGTCGACAACGGAGGGCAATCAGGAGATCAGCTACACGCAGGGAAGCCACCTCGGATCCGCGCAGGTCATTCTGGGAACAGACGGCTCAGTCAGCTGTTATCCCTTCGACTCGCACGAGGCCGATCTGTACGTGGAAGCCGAAACCACCAAGCGCGAGTCCGGAGGTGGCGTGACGGTGCTCGGCGACATCCCGGTCGGCACCCTTGGCGCAGGAGGTATCGCCGGCTGGGATGTGGCGATGAATATGCCGACCGGCATGGAGAATGGCGCCCAGGTGTCGATGGTGCTGCATCGGGCCTTCAGCACGAAGCTCTTCGCGATTGTCCTGCTCATCACCATGACGGCCCTGGCGCTGCTGGCACTGTTCATCGCGCTGCTCGTGACCTCCGGGCGTCGGCGCATGGAAGTCGCACTCCTCAGTTGGCTCGGTGCGCTGCTATTCGCACTTCCGTTGCTCCGCAATTCGCTGCCCAACTCACCTCCGATTGGCGCATCCATCGACATCCTCGTGTTCCTCTGGGTACTCCTGGCAGCCATGTCAGCGATGCTGCTGGCTGCCATCACCTGGACGCGCGCGAAGAAGGCGGAGCTCAACGCCCTGCATCAGGACGACTAGACGCGCGTGTACAGCAGGTCGGTGATCGGCCGCCCCGCCTCGAGGGCAATCGATTCGTACTTGGTTACCGGGCGATTCGCCGGCCGATCGATCACGCCGCCGGACCAGTGCGGTGAGGAGTCGAGAACTTCGATCATCTGCTCGGCGTAGTCGACGATGTCGGTGGCCAGGTGCCAGAAGCCACCGGGGCGTACGAGAGTTGCCAGGAGATCTGCGTACTCAGGCTGCACGATGCGGCGCTTGTGATGCCGTGCCTTGGGCCAGGGGTCAGGGAAGTAGAGACGCACGCCGGCAAGTGAAGCCGGCGGGATCATCTGCTTGAGCACGACCACGGCATCGCCTTCGATTACCCGAACCTGAGTGAGACCCTCCTCGTCAATGCGATGCAGTAGTTCGCCAACTCCTGGAGTGTGCACGTCGATCGCGAGCAGGCCCGTCGTGCGGTCTGCCATCGCCATGGCAACTGTCGCGGTACCCGTTCCGAATCCGATCTCAATGACGACGTCGTCCAAGCCGGGCCAGAACTCGGTGAAGTCGAGCAGTTGATCGGAGACCGTGATGATCGGACCGCTCAGTTTCGTGAGCGCTGCATTTTGCTTCTGCGTGACGCGACCACGACGCGGCTTGAAGGTGCGAATGTGCGCGTGATGGGTCACCGCCTGATCAGGCGCCGGTGAATCAGACACGGGGCACTCTGAGCTCGAGGGGGCTGTTCACGCGGTACTTGCGGTCGGAATCGATGAGCCAGGCGGACTGGCGACCACGGGGGCGGAACAGCCAGGTGCCGGTGGCGTCCATTTCGCCGAGCAGCGCAGTGTCCTCGTCGATGCCGACCACCTGAGCGCCCTCGGTCACGAGCGGGCGCATCGCGAAATCCGGAATCCACTTGCCGTAACGATCGAAGTGCGGGAGCACGCGCAGATCAGGGATCAGATTCAGGCCGTCCTCGCCGCCCTTGCTCGGATGCCGGAAGTCAGGCACGTAGCCGCACAGCGCCATGGCGCCCGCGCTGCATCCGGCGATGGAGGCACCCGCAAGCCATTCGTCCTTGATAGCCCGCCAGGCGCGCGAGCCGCGCAAGCTCTTGGCCAGATAACCGGGATTGCCACCGGAGAGATAGATCAGCCCGGCACCCTTGATCGCATCAACCCACCGATCCTCGTCGGCATCAGGGCGCTTGCGAATATCGACGACGATCTGCTCGACACCGAGACGCTCAGCAGACTCGCGACCGAGCTCATGCCACTTCGCGAGGGACTTATCGCCCTCAGGAGCAGCGGCTGTCGCGATCTGCACGAAGCGCCCTGGCCGTCCCTCGAGCAACCAGGCCTCGGTCTCCTGCATGACAGGCAGGTACTCGCCACTGCCGACAAGGGCAATGCGGCCGGGGTTCATGCGTCCACCTTACGGAGGCGATGCCAGGCCAGCGGTGGCCCGATCGCCAGGCCGACGACGAGGGCAATCAGGTGCATGCCGACGCCGACGAGTAGGACGAAGGTCGTGCCGTGCACGAGCAAGGTGCCGAAGAGTGCCGCGGCAAGGCCGAAGGCAGCCGTGCGCAGGCTCGCGGCCGTGGAGAACACCTGGGCGCGCACCCGCGGCGAGGACTCTCGATTTCGCACGAGGTACATGGCCGAGAGCATCGGCGCATCCGTGGCGCCCATCAGGAAAGCTCCAAGAAGCACCACCCACAGCACGGGCGCGACCGCAATGAGAAGTAGCGCGAGCATCGAGACGAACATTGTGATGACGATGAGGAGGTCGGGTCGCCGGATAGGAACGCGAGTGATGATGAGTGCCGCCGTGACCCCGCCTGCGGCGTTGAAGCCGAGGATCACGCCGGTGAACGTCAGCGAATTCGTCAGTTGCTGCGAGAGCAGCGGTGCGCTGATGAACAGGGCAGCCTGACCCGCGAAGCCGAGTGTGGTGATGAAGGTTGAGCGGCGCAGTGAGGAACGATGCACGATTGTCGCGATGCCGTGCTTGAGGTCCTCCATCAACGTGGGTCGATCTGCCTCAAGGTGGTGAGCCGCGGGCTTCAATGGAACGACACGCAAGAGCGCGATTGCGATGACCAGCAGGCCGGTGGGCAGCCAGATCGGTGCGCGGTCGGAGAGGTAGAGCATCGCGGCGGCGGCCGGAGGGCCGAGAATCGCGGCGATGCTGTAAGTGCCGGCGTCGATGGAGTAGCCGCGATGAAGATTCGCGGGGGAGACCATCGTGGGCATCTGAGCACTCCACGCGCCGGTCACCGCAGGAAAGCCCAGGCCGGCGATGAAAGCGAAGACCATGAGCAGCGGCACGGGCGCATGGCCGATGGTGAGGACCAGGCCGAGCAGGCCGCCGGCCAGCAGGCCCATGCCCAGGGTGAACGACGCTCGCGGGTTGTGGCTGCGGTCGATCAGTGCACCGGCAACCGGCCCCGTGAGTGCGGCGGCGACCGTGAGCGCCGCGACCAGATACGAGCCTGTCGAGGCCTTGCCGAGAATGGCGATCGCCGTCAGCAGCACCGCGGGGCTGGCGGCCTCGGTCGCGGAACGGGCGATCAACCCGGTGGCCAGGTACGGCGTGAAATGCGAGCCTCGGGCGAAGAGGGCATCGGCACTCGGCTTGCTGCCCCCCTGCTGCTCGCCCACGAAACCACGGTATCTGGAGGCTGCCGATCGTGAGTCCGGCGATACCTGTGGGGGTATGGCGTAACCTTGGGATATGAACCTTGACCCGGAGATCAACCGCGATGTGCTCACCCGCCTCAAGCGTGCTCGGGGTCAGCTCGATGGCGTCATTGCCATGATCGAGGACTCACGATCCTGCACTGATGTCGTGACCCAATTGGCTGCGGTCTCGAAGGCACTCGACCGCGCCGGCTTCAAGATTGTCGCGACGGGGCTCAAGCAGTGCCTCATCGACGGTGAGGCTGCGCCCATGACCACGGAGGAGCTCGAGAAGCTCTTCCTCTCCCTTGCCTGAGGAATAGGGCGAGCCGCGCCCGCGTTGAGCGGCAGTAGTGAAGGAGTGCCCATGACGACGACCACGTACAGGGTGCAGGGCATGACCTGCGACCACTGCGTGTCTGCCGTGACGTCCGAGCTCAGTGCGCTCGACGGAGTCACCGACGTGTCAATCAACCTGAACGTCGGCGCAGTGTCCGACGTGATCGTCACGAGCTCAGCGACTCTCGATGGTGCCGCTGTGCGGGCTGCGGTCGACGAGGCCGGCTACGAGCTCGTGGGCTAGGCATGACCACTGAGGTCGATCTGGAGATCGGCGGCATGACCTGCTCCTCGTGCGCGATGCGCATCGAGAAGAAGCTCAACAAGCTCCCTGGCGTGAGCGCAACCGTCAACTACGCGACTGAGAAGGCCCACGTCTACCTGCCTGCCGACATCAGCGTCGAGCGGGCGATCGAGACCGTGATTGCCTCCGGCTACACCGCGACGCTGCCGGTAGAGGATCCCGCGGATGACTCGGCCGAGATTCGCCTGCTTCGGCGACGACTGACGATCTCCGCGGTTCTCACCATTCCTGTCGTGCTCATGGCCATGATTCCTGCGCTGCAGTTCGATTACTGGCAGTGGATCTCACTCGCACTGGCAACACCCGTGGTGCTCTGGGGCGCCTGGCCCTTCCACCGCGCTACCTGGGCAAACATCCGACACGGTGCGGTCACGATGGACACCTTGATCTCTCTCGGAGTCCTCGCCGCCTACGCATGGTCGCTCTACGCCCTGGTCTTCGGCGGCGCAGGAATGATCGGCATGACGATGGAGTTCGCCTGGTTGCCCTCGAATTCCGGGCAGGTGGAGATCTACCTCGAGGTTGCCACGGCGGTGACGGTGTTCATCCTCATCGGCCGCTACCTCGAAGTGCGCGCGAAGGTCCGGTCGTGATCGGCGCTCAAGGCACTGCTCACTCTCGGGGCCAAGGACGTCGCAGTGCTACGCGACGGGAGCGAGATCCGCATCCCGGTCACGGCGCTCGTGGTCGGCGATCTGTTCGTCGTGCGGCCGGGTGAGAAG
>JBPCSY010000042.1:0-7751 GCA_051006695.1 Candidatus Nanopelagicales bacterium | reverse complement strand
GCCTTCTGCTCGCCGGAATCCTTGGCAGCTGCGGCCACGCGAACGTTGCCGCGCACGGCGAGCCACATGCCCATGTATCCGGTGATGGCGGAGAAGACCGCACCCACCAGGAAGAAGATGCTGCGCCCGACGCGCTCGCCCGTGGTGTCTGCCGGGAGCAGGAACAGGACGAAGAACACGACGACGGCAAAGACCGCAAGGGTCTTGAACTGTCGGTTGAGGTACGCCGAGGCGCCCTCCTGGACGGCTGCTGCGATCTCCTTCATCTTGTCGGTGCCTTCATCGGCCGCGAGAACTTCGCGGACGAGGATGGCGGCGACGACGAGGGCAGCGAGCGCGATGACGGCAACAATGACGACGAGCGTCAGGTTGCTTCCGGTCAACTCGATCATGGGTCTCCTCATTGTGGGCACGGTCACATTTAGGCCGCGACGCGTGGGAGTCTACGCAGGCGCCCTAGAGGGGAGAGGGGACCTCAATGAGATGTACGTCTCATTGAGGTGACGATTGGATAACGCCCAGTTGGGGCGTCAGGCCTCGAGTGCCTCGGCGAGTGTCGAGTGCAGCGAGAGAGCCGAGTCCAGGCCGGTCAGGGTGAAGACCTTCACGACGCGAGGGGCGCTGGCCACCACGGCCAAGGTGGCCTGGCGCTCGCGCGCATCGGCCAGGGCATTGACGAAGACGCTCAGGCCAGTGGAGTCGAGAAAGCTGACACCGGTGAGGTCGACCACGATGCGGCCGCTGGAGTCGAGGGCCGAGAGGGCTGCCTGCAGACTCGGTGCCGTGTGCAGGTCGAGCTCGCCGCCGACCGTGACAACGGTCGCCGAGGGCTCCTCATGAACATCGATTGTCAGATCCACGTGCCAACTGTTGCATACGACAGTCAGGCCAGCGAGACCCGAATGTCCTCCGTGCCGCGGGCGGGCTCGATCATCGACCAGGGCAGGCGGAAGACCCGACCAGGGGACACCGGCCATGGGAGGGTACGACGCGAGAGCACGCGGGCTCCTTGACGGACCACGATCTTCGGGAAGGCGCGGTACTCGGTCGACCACAGCAACACCCGCTCGCGAGCCGGGGCGACATCGCCGGTGCGCACGAGGCCGGGGCTGATCCAGGTAAAGGGTGCGTCCGCGAAAACCCTTGCTGCAGTGATGGGCGCCTGCTCCCCCGCGAGCCATCGCATGACCTGCCGCGCCGCATGAACGCCATCAAGTGATGCGACATCGGCCGTATCGACGGGGTGGAGCAAATTTCCCGCGGCGAAGATGCCCTCGCGACTCGTGCGCAAAGCGGTGTCGACAATTGGTGCGCGCGAGCCTGGATCCATCGCGAGCCCATTGCTCTGGGCGAGTTCGTAATCCGGGATCCAGTCGCCGGTGAAGATGACCGTGTCGCACTCGACAATCCGACGGCGACCCGTGCCGATCTGCTCGATCTCGACGCCTTCGACGCGTTCGCGACCGATAACGCGAATGACGCGGGTACGACGCGCGAGAGGCACGCGCAGGGCAAGTCGGCCGAGGATGGCAAGTGCTGCGTATGACTCTGGTTGATCGAACTGGGTCGTCATCGCAACAGTCGAGCACCCGACTTCGCGCAGAGTCAGGACCGCCGACCAGCTCACGAGTTCCGCTCCAACGACCACTGCGCGCGTGCCCACCGCTTGGTGCTTCAGGTGCACGAGATTCTGCAACTGCCCCGTGGTCATTACGCCATTCGGACGATCGCCGGGAATTCGTCGAGCTGCACGCGGGCGCTCACGAGCGCCGGTTGCCAGGATGATCGCGGCGGGGGTGATCACCTCGCGACCGCGCGCAGACGTGATCTCGGCGCTCATGGGCCCGCTCCAGCCGGTGACCATGGCACCGGTGCGAATCACTGCACCACTTGACTGGGCACGCTCGACAAGTGTGCGCGCGTATGAAGGGCCGGTCATGACTCGCTTGAGATCACGAAGGCCGTAACCCGTGTGATCGCTATGTCGCGGAATGCCGCCGGCGTCGTTCTCACGCTCGATGATCGTGACACTCTCGGCACCCTGTGCTTTCAGCTCTCGCGCAGCACTCAAGCCTGCAGGGCCTGCGCCGATGATCAGGATCTCACCCATGATCATCACCGCCGACTCGCAACATCTCGTCAATCTCGGCACCGCAGAAGAATCCCTGGCAGCGGCCCATGAGTGCGCGCGTGCGTCGACGTAGGCCGTCGAGATCGCATGGCGGAAGGGGGGAGGCAAGTGCGTCGCGAATCTCTCCCCGAGTGACGCGCTCACAGAAGCAGACGATCTGGCCATACGCAGGATCGCTCGCGATGAGATCCGCACGCTGGTACGGGCGAGGGAAAGCCTCGCCGATATTGGGCATCTGCGGAGGCGAGGGGAGCTGAGCTTTAGGTACGAGATCAAGGCCTGCTGTGCCGAGCAGCTGACGCGCGTGCTCACCGAGAGCCATCGATGCGGTGAGACCGGTGGAGCGAATGCCGCCCAGGAGAAGGTAGCGCCGCTTCGCGTCGATATCCACGACGTAGTCGCTGTGCTCGGTGGAAGCGCGCAGACCGGCATAGCTCGCGGTTACTTCCTCGTCGATAAGCGACGGCATCAGTGCCGCGCCCTTCTCCAGCAGGAAGTTGAAGCCCTCCTCAGAAGTCGAGGTGTCAGTGCGATCGACGAGATTCTCGGATGTCGGACCGAGCATCACGTTGCCGAAGATGGTGGGGCTGATGAGGACGCCCTTGCCCTTCTCAGTGGGCACCGGGAGCACGATGGTGTTCGCCATCGATCGAGTCAGCTTGTCGAAAACGAAGAGCTCGCCGCGTCGGGGAACGATGGTGAATCGGTCAAAGCCGAGCATGCGGTCGATGACGTCACCGCCGAGTCCTGCGGTGTTGATCAACCAACGAGTGGTGATCTCACCCGAGCTCGTGCGCAGCACAGTGGAGTCAGCACCAACCTCGACGGATTCCACAAAGCAGCTCAACAGGAAATCGACGCCACGCGCCTTGGCTTCGGTCGCGTAGGCCAGCGGCGTCGTCCAGGGGCAGATGATGGACTCGTCAGGAACGGTCAGGCCACCTAGGGCTCCGGGGCCGAGATCAGGCACGCGGCGATAGACCTCATCCGCGCCCACGATCTCGCACTTCGCATAGCCGTTCTTCTCGGCCTTCTCCCGCAGCTTCGGCAGCACTGCCAGTTGATCGGCGTCCCACGCCACGAGCAACGCCCCGGTGTGCTCGACCGGGATGCCCGTGACCGAGGCGTATCCACTGAGGAGCTGATAGCCGCGAGCGACCATCGTCGACTCCAGTGAGCCGGGCATCGCATCGAAGCCGGTATGCAAGATCGCGGTGTTCGCCTTGCTCGTCGCGTCGCCGATATCCCCGCGTGCCTCGATCAGCACGATGCGCAGGTCGAAGGCCGCGAGCTCGCGAGCGACAGCGCACCCGACAACGCCGCCGCCGATGATCGCGACGTCGTAGCTCATCGCACGCCCTCCGTCGGCAGCGTGCGCTCGACCGCTGCACGCCAGTTGCCCATGAAGTCTGCCGCACGATCGGCATTCCAGTGAGGCTCGTAAATCCGCTCTGGAATCCAGTCGACGGCGGGCACGGACTCCGACGGGCGGATCGCAAGCCTGCCGAGAGCCGCAGCGCCGAGGGCCGTCGCATGCGCGGAGGGATACACCTCAATCGGCAGTTGAAGGATGTCAGCCTGGGCCTGCATGAGGACCGCGGAACGAGTCAGCCCACCGTCGACGCGCAGGGAGGTGAGGGGGCTGCCCAGGTCTGCCGCGCATGCGGCCGCGAGATCCGCGATCTGCGCGGCGATGCCCTCGAGAACTGCGCGAATGAGCTGACCGCGATCGGTCGCCAGGCTCATGCCGCTGAAAGCCGCCTTCGCATCAGCTCGCCACCACGGTGCCGCAAGACCTGCGAGTGCAGGAACGAAGGAGACATTTCCGCTGTTCGCCGCTGCAGCTGTGTCGATTTCCCGCGCATCGGAAATGAGGCCGAGTTCCTGTAGCCAGCGAATCGCGGACGCCGCAGTGAAGACCTGGCCGTCAATGCAGTACTTCGACTCGCCTCGAATCGTCCAGGCGACTGACGTGGTCAGGCCATGCGTCGAGCGCGGCGCAGCCACGCCAGTATTCATGAGCAGGAACGCACCCGTGCCGTACGTGCACTTCGCCTCTCCGATGCTCAGGCATCCCTCCGCGAGAAGCGCTGCCTGCTGATCGACGATGACGCCACCGACCGGGATCGAACCGCCGAAGGCATCCGTCGAGCCAATCAGCTCATCGCATGCCGTGATGCGGGGTAGCGCTTCGCCCCTGAGACCGAAGTACCCGAGCAACTCGTCATCCCACTCACGTGAGTCGAGATCAAGGATCAGCGAACGACTCGCAGTCGACACATCCGTGACGAACTCCCCGGTCAGTTGATGCAGCAGCCATGAATCGGATGTCGTCACGACTCCATCGCGTGTCAGGTGCTCGCGAATCCAGGTCATCTTCGGGGCGGAGAAGTAGGGATCGAGCACCAGGCCGGAACGTTCGGCGATGACGTCAGAATGCGGACGCAGGCGATCGCATACCGATTGCGACCTGCTGTCCTGCCAGACCAATGCGGTCGTGAGGGGCTCACCTGTGGCGGGATCCCAGGCGAGCACAGTCTCACCTTGATTGGCCAGTGAGATGACCTCGATAGGGACGCCAGCCTGGTCGATCGCACGATGCCCTGCGGTAAGGACTGATTCGAGGAGCTCTGCAGCGCTCTGCTCGACACCGCCGTCAGCCAGGTACTGCGGGCGCACAGTTTCCTCGGCCATCGCAAGGACCGTGCCCGAGTCATCCACCACGATTGCCTTGGTGCCCGAGGTTCCCTGATCAATAGCAAGGACACTCACATCCGTACTCTCGCATAGTTGGCTTACGTTGAGGCGATGGATCTCCTGAGTCGACTCGCCGTCGGTCGCACTGACCGACTCGTGCACTCCGAGCGCATCCCGGCTCGCGCGGCTCGATCCGTCGACTGGCCCGATTGGCTCGACGCGGGAATTCGCGAGGCATTCACCGAACGCGGTATCGATCGGCCGTGGATCCATCAGGCGGAGGCAGCGCATCTGGCACATAGCGGGCGGCACGTCGTGCTCTCGACCGGAACGGCATCGGGCAAGAGTCTCGGCTTCGGCATGCCGGTGCTCCAGGCCATCCATGACGGGCTCAGTGCACCCAATGGCCGCGGCGCCACAGCGTTGTACCTCTCGCCGACCAAGGCCCTGGCCAACGATCAGTTGCGGTCGCTCTCGGGGCTCGGGCTCCCCTGGCTTCGCGCTGCCACCTATGACGGCGATACCGCTGATGAGGCACGCAGCTGGGCCCGCAATCACGCGAACTACGTGCTGACCAACCCGGATCTGATCCACCACTCCATGCTCGGCTTCCATCAGAGCTGGGCGCCTTTTCTCCGACGCCTGCGCTACATCGTCATCGACGAGTGCCATGCCTATCGGGGAGTGTTCGGTGCTCACGTGGCTGAGGTAATTCGCCGGCTTCGACGCATCTGCGAGTCGTACGGCTCCTCCCCGATCGTGATCTGCGCATCGGCAACAGTCGCGCAGCCCGGCGACGCGGCAAGGCGACTCGTCGGCTCACGCGTCGACGAGGTGACCGACGACGGCTCTCCCGCAGGCGAGCGCATCATCGCGCTCTGGGAGCCGGCGCTCACCGCGTTCACCGGCGAGAACGGTGCGCCGATCCGGCGAACAGCCACGGCAGAGTGCGCCGACGTGCTGGCCGATCTCGTGGTCGAAGGGGCGCAGAGCCTGGCCTTCGTGCGTAGTCGCAAGGCTGCCGAGTCTGTGGCAGTAATGACACGAGACCTTCTTCTTGACGTCGACCCAGCGCTGACCGATTCCGTCGCGTCGTACCGCGGCGGCTATCTGCCGGAGGAACGACGTGAACTCGAGTCACGGCTGAGATCCGGCAGCTTGCGTGCGCTCGCCACGACCAACGCACTCGAGCTCGGCATCGACATCAGTGGACTGGATGCAGTCATTACCGCTGGCTGGCCCGGTACGCGCGCATCACTGTGGCAGCAGTTCGGTCGCGCGGGCCGAAGTGGCGCACCCGCACTCTCGATCTTCATCGCGCGAGATGAGCCGCTCGACACTTATCTCGTGCATCATCCGTCGGCAATGCTCGGTCGGCCTGTCGAGGCCAATGTCTTCAATCCGGAGAACCCGTACGTGCTCGCACCTCACCTCTGCGCAGCCGCATCGGAGCTTCCGCTCACAGCCGACGATGCCGTGCGCTGGTTTGGTGATGGTTCCCTTGCCCTGCTCGATTCACTGGTGGCCGACGGCTTCCTCCGCAAGCGGCCGACAGGTTGGTACTGGACCCGTCGAGATCGCGCGAGTGATCTCGCTGACTTGCGCGGCACCGGCGGGCCGCCCGTGCGCATTGTCGAGGAGGGCACCGGGCGCATCCTTGGCACGATGGATGTTGCGTCCGCTCACGCGAATGCCCACCCGGGTGCCGTGTATACCCATCAGGGGGTGACCCATATCGTCACGTCACTTGATCTCGCCGACTCAGTGGCGACGGTGATCGAGCAGGAAGTCGATTACTCGACATCAGCACGCGAGATCAGTGACATCCGCATCCTGGAGGAACTTGAGCGAGTCTCCATGGGCGCAGCGACCATGAGTTTCGGCCGCGTGCACGTGAGCTCGCAGGTGGTGGCCTTCATGCGTCGTCGGGCAATAACCGGTGAGCTGCTCGGCGAGGAGGCTCTCGAGATGCCGGTGCGCGAACTCGAGACCACGGCAGTGTGGTGGACGCTAAGTGATGGTCAGATCCTGGGCTCAGGCGTGGAGGCCACCGAGGTTCCCGGTGCTGCGCACGCGGCTGAGCATGCATCCATCGGCATGCTGCCGCTCTTTGCCACCTGCGATCGCTGGGATATCGGTGGGGTGTCGACAGCTCATCACGTCGACACAGATCGCATGACTGTCTTCGTCTATGACGGTCTCGCGGGCGGAGCAGGGTTTGCCGAATACGGCTACCACCACGCCCGCGAGTGGCTCACGGCCACGCGCACGCTCATTTCCGAGTGCTCATGCGAGAGCGGTTGCCCTGCGTGCATTCAATCGCCCAAGTGCGGCAATGCGAACAACCCGCTCGATAAGCCCGGGGCGATTGCCTTCCTGGATCAGCTTCTCACTGGGTGATCGGAAGCGTGGCGAGATCACCCTCGATGACCGCGCGATCATCGTCATCGAGATCAATTGCCGCCGCGTAGGAGAGATTGCGTTCCGCACGCGCGGCGTCCATGTCGCCGAGTACGCAGTAGGCACGTGCCATCGCCTCGTGAGCTGATGCGGGCACGAAGGAACCAACCTCGAACTCCGTGCAGATCTCGCGCGAGCGTCGACCGTGATACAGCGATTGCTCACCCCGCCCCAGTACCGCGTAGACGCGACTGCACAGCCATTCACCGATCGCCCACTGCTCCGGACCGCCAACCTTGCCCCAGTGCCACCGACTGGCATGTGCCGCGTGCACCATCGCATCGTCTTCGGCGGGCGTGCGCGACTCCATACCCATGAAATCCCACGTGAGGTTGAACAGCTCACTGGCGAGATTGCGCTCGCCCAATGGCTCGAGAAGCGCCTTATCGTCGGGCGGAGGCGCATCACTGAACATGTCGGTCATCCTGCCACGAGTTCGGACCTGCCAGTCGAGGGTCCGGCC
>JBPCSY010000041.1:0-4171 GCA_051006695.1 Candidatus Nanopelagicales bacterium | reverse complement strand
CTTGGTCTCCCAGAAGATCGCGGCGATCTCGTCGATCTTGGCGAGCAGTGCATCGGCGACTGCAACATCGGTGGTCGACTTGGTACCCCCGGCACCTGCGAGCTTGGTGGCCTCGTTGAACAAGGTGTTCAGGTTCGGGTACTTCTCGAAGTGCGGGGCCTTGAAGTAGTCGGTCCAGAGAACCCAGAGGTGCTCCTTGACCATGTTCGAGCGGTCTTCCTTGATCGCGATGGCGCGAGCCTTGAAGTCAGCGTCGGAGGAGTCGTTGTACTTGACCATGCAGGCCTTGACCGACTCGGCCTCGAGGCGAGCCTGGGCGGGGTCGTACACGCCGCAGGGCAGATCGCAGTGGGCGTAGGCGGTGGTGCGGGGGGTGAGGATGCGCGAGAGCATGGTGAACCCTTTCGGTTGGCGGAACAGCCGCGGGAGGCCCGCATGGCTATGAGGCGAGCCTACCCTCGCCCACCCGAGGGGGCAGGATGACCTCATGGGGATTGGCTTACGGCTGACCACGGTCCGGATCATCGGTCCGTCCATGGAGCCTGCCCTACGTAACGGGGATTCCTGGGTGGTGCGCCTGGGGCCCCGGGTATCGGTGGGCGACGTCGTGCTGGCCGTCCACCCGCTGCGCCCTGACCTGAGGATCGTGAAGAGAGTGGTCAGGGCCGAAGGCCCGGGCTGGTGGCTCGAGGGGGATAACCCCGAGGCAAGCGACGACAGCCGTGTGTTCGGCCCGGTGGACGAGATCGTGGGCCGGCTGGTCTTTAGGTACTCACCGCTCTGGCGTTGAAAAATCAGCTGAGCGCCGAGCGGATCGCCCAGGCGAGCTCGGCAGGCGCATCGACCATCGCCGGGCCGTACCAGGTGAGCAATCGGCCGCTCACGAGGGCGGCGTGGGCCGCAAAGGCTTCGGGGCCATCGTCGATGGTGAACTCGTAGGGCTCATCGGGCAGGATCACCAGTTCGGTATCGGGCACTTGATTCAACTCGAGTTTGGGGTAGCGATCCGGGTGCAATCCCAGCGCGTTGAAGATGCCGAGCCTGCCGAGAAGCTCACCCGCATACGTGTCGGAGCCGACGAACATCCAGGGCTTGCGCCAGATCGGGATGAGTGCGGTGACGGGATAGTCGAATACCGGCTCGGGATTCGCCCAGTTCGCGCGTGCCTTCTCGAGCCAGGGCACCTGGGTGTGGACTAGCGCCTCGAAGAGTCGAGTCATCGAGGCGATTGCCTGATCGACATTGCGAATTTCGGTCACCCAGACGGCAACGCCGGCATCGCGAAGTTCGGCAATGTGCTCGGGCTTGTTCTCCTCTTCATTGGCGATGACGAGATCCGGGGCCATGGCGATGATCGCGGGCACGTCAGGATTCTTGGTGCCGCGAATGCGCGTGACGTCAAGCCCTGCGGGGTGAGTGCACCAGTCGGTGGCCGCGATGATCGCGCCGGGCATCGTGGCCTCGACCGCTTCGGTCAGCGACGGCACCAGGCTGACGATGCGGGTGACCTGCGCGGGGAGAGTGACGCTCGCACCCAGATCATCACGAAGCTCGCGCATGGTGGTCATGCGCCGTTTCCGGCAGTAAGTGCGGTGAGTGCACCCACGAAAGCATCGATGTCGTCGGTCGTGGTGTCCCAGGAGCACATCCATCGCACCTCATTGGTGGCCTCATTCCACACGTAGAACGGAGTGACCTCCTGCAGGGCAGAGGTCATGGCGGCGGGAATGATCGCGAACACCGCATTGGCCTCCACTGCCTGGGTGATCGACACACCGGGAATCCCCGTCACCTGAGTCGCCAGATACTGCGCCATGGCATTGGAATGCTCGGCATTATCGCGCCAGAGGTCATCCTCGAGGAGTGCGATGAACTGCGCCGAGACGAAACGCATCTTGCTGGCAAGCTGCATGTACTGCTTGCGGATGTATCCGAGTGTTTCGCCCGCCTTGAGTGCGGGATTCAGGACGACCACGGCCTCTGCGCCCATCGCGCCGTTCTTCGTGGCGCCGAAGGAAAGGGCATCGATGCCGATATCAGTCGTCATCTCCTTAAATGTGCAGCCCAGCCCCGCCGCGGCATTCGCGATGCGCGCGCCATCGAGGTAGACGAACATGTCGAGCTCGTGCGCAGTCGAGGTGATCGCGCGCAACTCGTCAAGGGAGTACCTCGTGCCGTACTCAGTGGACTGCGTCACCAGCACTACGCGCGGCTGGGCGGGATGGAAGTCGCCGATGCCCCAGTGCTGGGCACGAATGAGATCGGGGGTGATCTTGGCATCAGTGCTGGGAACCGGGATGACCTTCGAGCCGAGCAGTTTCTCGGGCGCCCCTGCCTCATCGACGTTCACGTGGGCCGTGGTTGCGCAGATGATGCTCTCCCACGTGCGCAGCATGGACTGCATGCCGATGACGTTTGCGCCCGTGCCGTTGAACACGGAGAAGACCTCGGCTTGCGTGCCGAATGCACCGCGAATCAACTCGAGCGCCCGGGTTGTCCAGGGGTCGGCTCCGTAGGAAATGGCGTGATCGGCATTAGCGGCGTTGATCGCCTCGAGCACGCGTGGGTGCACGCCGGAATGGTTGTCACTGGCCAGGGAGCGCATGCCTGCCACGCTATCAACTCGCCATTAGGCTCGATTCATGTTCGCTGTCTATGCCGCCGCCGTCGACCCTGCTGACCCGTTGTCCTGCCTCGAAGTCGGCGACCTGCCGCAGCCGAGCACCCCCGATGAGTGGGTCAACGTGCGAGTGCGGGCCGCGAGCCTCAATCACCACGACCTGTGGGCGCTCAAGGGGGTGGCTCTTAAAGCTGATCGCGTGCCGATGATCCTGGGCTCCGATGCTGCGGGCGTGACCGACGATGGGCGCGAGGTCATCGTCCATGCCGTGCTCGGCGATGCCGGAGTGCAAGGTCGCGATGAGACCCTCGATCCACGTCGGTCGCTGCTGAGCGAGATCTACCCGGGAACGATCGCGGAGGTGGTGCGCGTGCCCGCGCGCAACCTTGTCGATAAGCCGGCCGCGCTGACCTGGGAGGAGGCGGCCTGCCTCCCGACCGCATGGCTCACCGCCTACCGGATGCTTGCCGTGAAGTCCGGGCTCCACGACGGCGACACCGTGCTGGTCCAAGGTGCGGCGGGCGGCGTCTCGACCGCGCTGATCATGCTGGGTAAGGCGCTCGGGTTCACGGTGTGGGCAACTTCTCGCGATGAAGCCAAGCGCGAGTGGGCATTGTCGCTCGGTGCCGATGAGGTCTTCGAGACAGGTGCGCGTCTGCCTCGCCCCGTTGATGCTGTGATGGAAACTGTGGGTGAGGCGACCTGGGATCACTCCCTGAAATCACTTCGCCCAGGTGGGCGCATCGTGATCTCCGGAGCCACGTCGGGGCAAATGCCGCCGGCTCAGCTCAATCGGGTGTTCTTCCTGCAGCTCGAGATCATCGGTTCGACGATGGGAAGCATCGGAGAACTTCGCGACTTGGTCGACCTGCTCGTGCGCACCGGCGTGCGGCCGGTGATAGATCGTGTGCTTCCGATGGAGAAGGCCGCTGAGGCGTTCGCCGTGTTGAACGACGGATCCGTGCACGGCAAGCTCGTGCTCACTCGCGACTAGTGCAGGCCTTGCTCAGTCATCGTCATCGTCATCGAGGCGGGCGATCCAGCTCGCCAGTCGCTCGATGGGCGTCTCGAACTCAGGGTTGAGGTCGACGAATTCGCGAAGCCGCTCGGCAAGCCAGTCGACGCTGATCTCCTCCTCGCCCCTGCGCTTCTGTAGTTCCTCGATGCCACGGTCGGTGAAGTACATGGCTACGCAAACGCTGCTTCCACGATGGCCTTCTGCTCGGCATCGTGACGATGATGCGCGCCGACGGCAGGCGATGACGACGCGGGGCGCGCCACTGCGGTGACGGGCCGCTCGATGAGTTGAGGCAGGTGCATGGCCATGAAGCTCCAGGCCCCCTGGTTCATCGGCTCCTCCTGCACCCACATCACCTCGGCATCGGGGTAGCCCGCAATGGTCGGAGGCAGGGAGCGGGCCGGGAGCGGGTAGAGGCGTTCAATGCGCACGATCGCGACATCGGTGATGTTGTTGGCCTCGCGATGGGCAAGCAGGTCGTAGTAGACCTTGCCCGCGCACAGCAGCACCTTGCGCATGCCGCCGCTCGGATA
>JBPCSY010000040.1:0-4068 GCA_051006695.1 Candidatus Nanopelagicales bacterium | reverse complement strand
CCCTCGGCCTTGCGACGCAGGGACAGGAAGTTCATCAGTGCTCGGGCGTTCATCGTGACGTAGGCGCTCGAGAAGATCGACACAGGCAACACCATGCGGGCGACCTCACGAGCGATGCCGGCATCAAGCATCTGCTGGTAAGCGTCGTAGGACTTAGCGCAGGCACTCTTCATCTGGTCGTCGATGAGGTCGTACTGCTCATCGGTACCGGGAAGAAACTCATACGCACCCGTCTTGCCGACCTGAATGAGCGCACGCTCTCGACTGGGCACGTAGAACACCGGCTCGAGCTGACGGTAACGGCCTGACTCTTCGTTATAACTGGCGATGCGGTGACGCATGTGCTCGCGCCACACGAAGATCGGAGCCTGCACGAAGAAGGTCATCGAGTTGTGCTCGAACGGGCTGCCGTGGCGCTCGCGCATCAGGTAGTTGATGAGCCCGCCCGCCGCGGCCGGATCTGCGTCGATGTCTTCCAATGACTGCTCACCGGCGGTCGACACGCGTGCGGCGAAGACGACATCGGCATCACTTGCGCTCGCACGCACCAGTTCGACGGTGACATCGCTGCGGAAGGTGATCTCGGTCTGGCTCTGTGCGTCGCTCACCCGACAACCCTATCGAGGGGTCCACGCGACATCGCGCTACGGCACGGGGGGCCTCCTGGCGATACCGACGATGTCCCTGCGGCACGATTCGGCACCCTGCGGCAGACTGCTCACATGTCATCAGCCGGCGCACGACTCGCCCGAACACCCGATGTCGATGACATCGCCCGCATCCAGGTGGCCGCATGGCGTTCGGCTGCGCTACTCCCGGAGCCAGCACTTGCGGGCCTCGATGCCGATGACCTCTCCTTAGTGTGGGCGGGAGCGATCCTCAATCCCCCGACCCCCGGTCACCGGCTCCTCGTCGCTGTTGATGGCGTGCCCGGCGAGGTGGTCGGCTATGCGGCCATCGGGCCGTGCGCCGACCCCGATGCCGATGCGGTCACCGGCGAGCTGCTGGCCCTGGAGATCGATCCGGCGCTGACCCGTGCGGGCCACGGCTCGAGACTGATGGCCGCCGCCGCGGATCACGCGCGTGCTGCAGGTATCTCGACCTGGGTGACCTGGTGCCCGCTGGCCGATGAGGCACGGCGATCGTTCTTGCAGGCCTCGGGCTGGGGGCCCGACAGTGCGTATCGCGATATTCAGGTGGGCTGGGAGGGTGACGAGGCCGTGCTGGTGCGCGAGGTGCGGCTGGTCACTGATCTGTCAGTCGAAACCTGAGCTCTGCGCGGAGCGAGCACTCACACGCACGAAACTCCACCGCATCGCTGCGATGGAGTTCCTGAACGTGACGCTCATGTGCCGGCGGCTCCCCCGTGCCCGCCGGACCCCAATTCTCCCGAATGACGATGGCCTGCTGCGACCGATATCTGTCCCCATCGGGGGGGACTAGACCTGCGTCCTAGTGCCCGGCGCCCAGTAGTCCGTCCCGGTTCGCCTCGACATAGAGCTCGGTTCGGGTGCGGGCAGTGCGCCCGACGAGGGCGTACTTGCCCCTGACCCGGTCGAGGTATTCCTTAGCCGTGTGCGGGGAGATGCCCAGCTGATTGGCGACTGCGGTGAGCTTGAGCCCCGAGGCATACAGGCGCAGCACGTCGAGCTCGCGCGGGCTCAGCTCAGGTGACTCCGCCGCCGAGGCCAGGATCGCGGCGAGGTCGACCGAGAGGTAGAAGTCCCCCGCGGAGACAGTCTCGAGAGCCTCGCGCAGGACCTCGACCGAGGCTCGCTTAGGGACGAAACCGAGTGCGCCGGCGGTCATCGCAGCTCGCACCGCCACGGCATCCTCGAATGCGCTGATGAGCAGCACCCTGGCGCCGGCAGCGATGAGTTCGGTCACTGAGTCCGCCAGGCGAGCGGAGCCCGGCCCGAGGTCGACATCGAGGAGTGCGATCTGGGGCGCACACGCAGCTGCAGCGGTCGGGCTGTCGCCGACGTACACGAGATGACCGACGGGCGCGTCACCGGCAGTGATCAGCGAGGCCAGGCCCTCTCGCACGAGCTCATGATCATCGATGACTGCAATGCCCGTGCCCGGACTATCCGTCATAGCGCGCCTCCACCATCAGGTCACCCTCCCCCAGGCAGACCATAGCTGCAGAGCCGACCTGCTCACGAGGCATCTCACAGTCCCCGCAGCCCGAGATCACCAGGCGCATGACGAGCGACGGACCCTCCACGCGCGCACTCAGCCGGGCACTCGTCGCATCATGGGCCTAGTCGAAGGCTCGCGAGAGCAGCACGCGCAGGTCGTTGACATCGCTCACTGCAATCGGTCCGCTCGGCAGGTCGATGTCGACAGCGATGGACTGAGCGCGACCCCACTGCAGGATCTCGGCGGCGACCTCGTGCACGGGATCGTCGTAGGCGCCGACTCTCATCACGGCTCGGATGTACTGCTCCTCGACATCGGCCGTGCGGCGCACTGCCTCATTGGCAGGATCACTCGTGCCTGCCGCGATCGATGTGAACAGTTCCATCGCACCGGACCTTCCGAGCAGTGCGTAACGACGACTGAGGAGATCGACCTCTCGCTCCGCGACCTCGGCATTAGCGAGCTCCTCGAGCCGCTGCTCGTTGATGCGATCGAATCGACGCGCGTTGTGGCGCACGCTGCGGGCGTACAGGGCTCCCGCATAGATCACGGCGCACCCGGGCTGAATGAGCTCCAGCGGGAAACCGCCTTGGATCACGATCCAGCTCGCGACGGCGGCAAGCCACGACCACCACGGTCGACCCGCTGCGGCCACGACGAGGAACATTGCGGCAATGCATTCTGATGCCCACTCGGTCCAGTTGCCTACGGCGTTCGGGTCAAAACTTGCGCCCTGCATTCGGTAGACGAACGGCGCAGTCACGCACACGGCGATCACCAGCCAACCGGGGATTCCCGAGGATCGCGTCGACCAGATGATCACGGCACTGATGCCGGTATAGGCCAGGAGCGCGAGCCAGCCATAGACGGGCTGGGTCAGCTCCTGCCCGGTCATCAGCAAGGAGATCAGGCCGAAAAGCGTGAAGGCAGTGAGCACGGGTGCTGCGAACACGCGGGCGCTCATGCCGAGATCACGAAGGGCGAAGTCGCGCGCATCTGCGACCCCGGCCCTCCAGTCGAGCTCGATCGTGACGCCCTCACCCGGGGACGAGTGCACCTGAGCCCGGCCACCGAGATCAGTGATCGGTCCGCGGATGGCATTCGGGAGCCCGAAGCGCACCGCACCCCGTTCCGCATCGAATCCGCGGCCGTCATCGTGGATGCGAATACTGAGCGAGGTCGCTCGCGAGCGCGAGCCTCCCCCGCTCGTGGAGATCTCCAGGTTCACAGCCGTGGCTGCCGAGTGGCGACGAGAGTTCGTGCAGGCCTCGCGAATGGCCGTGATGCATGCCGCGTAGACCTCTGCGGGCAGTGCGCCGTGGAGGTTCAGCGAGAGCTGGACGCTCATGCCCAGGTCACGGAGTTCGGTGAGCGAATCCTCGAGATCGTGCTTCCAGTCCTGGGAGTCCATCGCCGGCACCGTGGTGTCGATCGTGCGCATTCGGCGTAGCACGGCCATGGCGTCCTGGCACCGGCTCCGAAGGGCATCGTCGACCCGTACGCCACCGCGCGCAATCGCATTGAGGGTGTTGAGCACTGTCTCGTGCAGCCGCTGTTCTTGACGCGCAATGCGCTGCTGGATGAGACGAATGCCCATCAGTCGCGACTCGGCCTGAACAGTGTCGCGCTGGACGAGATCCACCCGTTCAGCGCCGAAGATCAGGCCGCGGCGGGCAACGATGGCTGCGACTCCTGCGCACAGGGCATAGACGGGAATCAGCACGATGTCCTGCGCATCAGGACCGCCGGTCTGCGAGCCCTGCAGCAGGAGAACAACGAACTCGAGGCCGATCGCGACCGACATCAGCTCGACCGCGGCACTGGTGGTCAGCAGCAAGCCGGTCATCGCAGCAGCGAGATTCACCAGCGAGGTCGCCGGTCGCCAGGCCTCCTGAGCGAATCGGTCGTCAGTGACGAACAGCAGAA
>JBPCSY010000039.1:0-3019 GCA_051006695.1 Candidatus Nanopelagicales bacterium | reverse complement strand
CTCATCGAGCATGTCGCCGAAGCCGGACATGCCGCTGGCACCCCGCATCTGCGGAACGTAGATGTCGCTCGAGTGAATCTCGTTCACTGTGCCTCCTGTACTTCCCCTGGACTGTCTCTAGACCCTAACGCGGTGAGCCCCGAATGACTTCCCGTGGCGAGGCGTGTTCGCCCGCGGCCAAATAGGCGTGGAAAAAGGGGCGGTGGTTGCCCACCGCCCCTTTCACGAATTCACGTACTTCTACTCAGCCGCAAGTGCCCCGTTGAGCTCGGCATCGAGTGCCTTGAGATCGACAGCATTGCCGTCGGCATCGACGACAGTCGCTGTCTCGAGGACGACCGCGAGGGCCTTTGCGCGACGGATGTCCTGGATGGCCATCGGAACCTGGCCGGCCTCAACGAGTGCCTGCGCGAACTGATCGGGGCTCATGCCGTAGCGCGGCGCCTGCTGCACGAGCCAGGCCGACAGCTCGGACTCACCGACGGAGACTTCCTCCTGCTCGGCAATCTTGTCGAGGATGAACTGGCTCTTGAGCGCCTCGCGGGCCTGCTGCTCCACCTCAGTGCGATGCTCCTCGCCACTGTCGTGGCCGTCCTCGAAGTGCGCCTCGACTTCGGCAGTGATGACGGCCTCAGGAAGCGGAATGTCGATGGACTCGACGAGTACCTCGTGCACCTTGTTGCGTGCCTCGGCACCCTGCTCGAGGCGCTTGAGGCGCACCAGGCGAGTCTTGACGTCGTCCTGAAGCTCGGCCACGGTGTCGAACTCCGAGGCCATCTGGGCGAAGTCGTCATTGAGCTCTGGCAGCTCGCGCTCGCGCACGCCCTTGACCTCGACGTTCACGGTCAGCGGGATACCTACCCAGTCACCGTTCTGCGGGGTGAACTCGAACGAGCGGCTCTCGCCGGCCTTCGCTCCGCGCACGGCCTCGTCGAAGCCGGGGAGCATGCCCTCGGTGCCGAGCTCGTACGAGAGCGCATTGCCGATCAGGTCGTCGACGGCGTCGCCCTCAGGAGTGGCGCCGGCGATGTCGACTAGCAGTACGTCGCCGTCAGCGGCAGCGCGCTCGACATCCTTGAGTGTCGCGAAGCGCGAGCGCAGGGAATCGACCTGCGCGGTGACATCGTCATCATTCGGGACCGCATTGCCGACCTCGACGCGCAGCGAGGCGAACTCGGGCAGATCGAACTCAGGGCGCACGTCAACCTCGGCGGTGAACGCCAGGTGCTTGCCATCCTCGAGCTCGGTGACATCGACGGTCGGCTGGCCGACCGGGATCACCTTGTGCTCGCGCACGGCCTCGTCATATGCCTTCGGCAGGGCGTCGTTGACGGCCTCCTCCAGAACAGCGCCGCGACCGAAGCGCTGCTCGATGATGCGTGCAGGGACCTTGCCCTTGCGGAAGCCGGGGATGCTGACCTGCTTGCCGATGCGGCCGTAGGCGGCATCGAGGCTGTCCTTCATCTCATCGAAGGGCACCTCAACGGTGAGCTTGACCCGGGTCGGGGAAAGGGTCTCGACGTCGCTCTTCACTGCAGATCAATCTCCTGTGTTGATGGGTCGCGCCTCGAGGAATCGATGCACTGGGAGTCGGGGCGGGGAGATTCGAACTCCCGATCTCCTGCTCCCAAAGCAGGCGCGCTAGCCACTACGCTACGCCCCGCGCTGGCCGCACGAGTCTAGAGGTGGCACTGCCCTGCCGACGAATCGGCTGCACTCGACCGGGCTAGGCCGACACCTTCTCCGGAGCCGCCTGCGCGGCATTCGCGGAGGGTCGCTTACTGCGGCGGATCACCCAGAAGAACAGCGGCATCACGATCGCGATGTACAGGCCCCAGGCAATGATCTCGAGCGCCGTCATGGCGGGCACCACGTTGAAGAAGGCCCGGACCAAGGAAGCCAGGAGCCCGGCCGGATCCACTGAGCCGGTCAGGTCGAGGACGTAGTTGTCCTTGCCGGGCAGCACGCCCGTCTCCTGAAGCTCGTGCACCCCGTAACGCAGGACACCGGCAGCGATGACGACCAGGAGGGCACCCGTCCACTTGAACAGGGATGAGAGGTTCAGCTTGAGGGCGCCGCGGTAGAGCAGCAGGCCGATGACCACTGCGGTGGCAATGCCGAGCAGAGCGCCGAGGAGCGGAGTGGCACCGGACTCTCCTGAGGACTGCGCCCCGGCGAAGAGGAAGAGGGCAGTCTCGAGACCCTCGCGGGCCACGGCAATGAAGGCGACGATGGCAATGGCCCAACTGCTCTTCACCAGGGCCTTGTCGACCTCGCCCTGCAGATGCTTCTTGATGTGGCGGGCATGGAAGGCCATCCAGAAGATCATCCACGTGATCAGGCCCACGGCTACCAGGCTCATCACGCCGGCGAAGTTCTCCTGAGCCTCGTCGGAGAGGCTGGCACCGGTGAAGGTGAGCAGGGCGCCGAAGACGACAGACAGACCGAGGGCGAGTAGGACACCTGCCCAGAGGCGAGGAAGTGCCTCACGCTGTCCCAGCTTGACCAGGTAGGCCACGAGGATCGCGATGATCAAGGCCGCTTCGAGGCCTTCGCGAAGACCGATCATGTAATTGGCGAACATGGCTCTCCAGGTGCTTTCAAGGTTAGGTAAGGCTTAGTAAGGGTAACCTAACTCAGGTTGGCTCGTCTACACAAGTCGGGGTGCATGCCCCCCGTGAGTCGCCCGATAGACTTCCTCCGCTGGGGCTCGCCCCGCATGCGGGCGTTGCATAGTGGTAGTGCCCCACCCTTCCAAGGTGGAGGTGCCGGTTCGATTCCGGTCGCCCGCTCACACGAATGGCCCTCGGATTCGTCCGAGGGCCATTCACGTTCAGAGGATCAGCGGGCCACGTCCCACCACACTGTCGCGATCTCGACCGGAGGCTCCGGATGCTCAGCCAGGTAGGCGGCGAGCTCCTCAGTCCGATCCTCGCCGAGACATAGACGCCGACGAGCCAGCACCAGCCGCTGCTCGTCGGTCTTGACGTTGCGCGAGCCCCACGAGACCGCGTCGAGC
>JBPCSY010000038.1:0-5770 GCA_051006695.1 Candidatus Nanopelagicales bacterium | reverse complement strand
ACACCGATGAGCAAGACTCGCTGATGCAGGTTTGCCGGCACGGCGAACTGGGTCAAGATGATGATGAAGATGAAGAGGTTGTCGACGGACAGCGATTTCTCGACCAGATAGGCCGCGAAGAACTCGCTTCCCGCGGCCGAGCCCTGCCACGTGAACATCGCAATGCCGAAGGCCACCGCAATGCCGACGTAGAAGATCGACCAGAGCAAAGCCTCGCGGAACATCACCTCATGTGGCTTACGCGAAACCGCGATGAAGTCGAGGGCGATCAGGGCGATGATGCCGGCAAGTGTGCCGAGCCACAGGGCGAGGGTGATATCCACTCAATGATGATGCAACACACCTCGGTCACGCGCACATCGGCCCCCCCGAGAAGCTAGGGAGCGAGCGGCGCAAGGGTGAAGCCGTCATCCGGGCATGAGGCGAGATCCTTCGTGATTGCCTGCTTCTCGATCGCGTCAACGCTCAGGCTCCAGCGGTATTTCACGTCGACCCAGTCAAAGAGGTACGTGCACCAGTAGGAGGTGTTGGGCGGCATCCAGCGGGCAGGATCCTTGTCGCCCTTGGAGCGGTTTGAGGAGGCGGACACCGCGATCAGCGAGCCCTTCCATCCCATGTCGTTGGCGAAGGACTTGCGTCGGTCAGCGCTCCAGCTCGAGGCGCCGGAGAGCCATGCCTCCTTCAGCGGCACCATATGGTCGATGTCGAGGCGGCTCGCAGCCGTCCACGTCGTCGCGTCGTACGGAGAGAACCAACTTCCGGAGATGATTCGACAGCCGCTGTTGCTGACTGTCGTCGCATCCCGAATCAGCACGGCCTCGCGGGTGCTGCATCCATCAGGCTGGGTTATCCAGTGTCGAAACTTCGAGCGTGCATAACCAGCGACGTTCGCTGGCCGCACGGCAAGCACACTGAGCACGGCAATGGCGGCATCGCGTCCGCCGGAGCTGAGATCGGCCGCGGCCGGATCATTGCCTTGCGCGGCCCCACTGCCGCTTTCGAGCGGATCCGGAGTGCTTGTCGAGGTACCGGCTGAGCTTGAGACGCCGGTGCTTCCCGAGCCGATGACCGTTGCCCCGTCAGGCCTAGGGACGCCCTTCTGAGCGACCCCGCCATGGTGCGAGCAGGTGCCCCTGCCCTCGGATGCTGTCCAGGTGCCGTCACGGCAGATGCTGCCTGCGTAAGCCGGGCCGGCCAGGAGGACCGAGGCGAGAAGCCCAAGCGTGGCGAGAATCGCCCACGAACACAGGCGTGCTGAGTTCGTCGTCCGCATTCTGATTCCGCCCGCTGAGTCCCTGTTGCTGCTTCCTCGGGCAGCGTATGGCATGGAGCGGGGATACATCAGCAGATGACGGGGCGGCTATGGCTAGCCTGTGGCGCGATGAACACCACGACGCCGAAGCGGGCCGAGCAACCAGCCCAGGGTTCAGCTTTCACACAACTGCGCAGCTCTCCCCGCTTGCTCATCCTGATGGTGATCCTGCTCGCCAACGCGGCGGCAGTGGGCGCGATGCTCGTCGCTCGGCTTCAGTTCGCGACGGCGATCACGGGAAGTGGATCGGGTATCGGTTCCCTCTCGTTGGTCGCTGCCTTGGCGGGAGGTTTGTTCGGCCTTCCCTCGGGAACGCTCATCGATCGCGTGAATCCTCGCAAGGCCCTGCTGCTCGTGCAGTTGTCCTTCGGAGTCACCAATGTCGGGCTCGGTCTCCTGCTCATCTTCGCTCCACCGCCATTTAGCGTCATCGTCGTTCTGACATTCATCGACGGAATCCTGGCCTCGTTGGCAGTACCGGCACTAGCGGCCACCCAGGCAGCGCTCGTCCCGCATGATGCGCGTGGCGCCGCGGAGATAATGAACTTGCTGCGCCTAGGCCTCGGCGGCATCATCGGAACGATCGTGGCCGCCCGCTTCGATAGGCCGGGAGAGACGATCATCCTCTGCGGGCTGGTGACCGCGGCCTCCGGAGTCGCCGCCTTCTGTGTTTCTCGCTCAGCGGCATTCGAGCGTTCTTCCCCAGAACCCCTGAATTTTCGCGCGATCGAGAAGCTCTTCGCGACTGTTCGAGCATTGCCGCCGCTGAGGAGGGCGGTCGTGGCCGACCTTGTGCTGAGATTTGTGATCCCCACGCAGATCGTCAATCTGCTCTTGATCGAGAAGGGCATCAAGAATGCTGCGCCGGCGATCATCATGGGAGGAGTAATCGGAGTATTCGCAGGCAACCTCTGGCTCGCCAGAACAGGGCTGGGGGGCCGAATAAATCGCTCGGTTCTGCGCGCCTTCTACGGATTCTCGATCTGCATCGGCATTGCCTCGTTGCTGTCGATTGGAGACTACCTGGTGAGCAACATTCCCCTGCTGATTTTGCTCGTGGCCCTGGGAAGCGGGATGGGCATCTATGCCCAGGGATTGCTGGCCGCATTGATTCAGCAACGATCACCTGACGACATCCGCGGTCGACTCACCGGAGGAGTCCAGGCTCTGCGGCAGTTCACCCTGGCGGCAGGGGTGCTCTTCGCGACGGTTACCTCCGGTGTCTATTCCACGCAGATTCTTGGCTGGACGATCACTGCCCTGGCCGCGATCACCTTGGTCAGCCTCCGCGGCTTCAGACCGATTGGCGAGACTCCCTGAGGTTCATCTGTGGGGCAACTCGAACGCGAACTCGGATAGCCTTCGGCCACATTGAGTCTTGTCAGCGGGGAGCTAGAACATGAGCGCAGAGGTGAGTTCTCCTGAGGGGGCTCAGCACTCCGCGTTCGTCCAGCTCAGGAACTCCCCGCGCTTCTTCGCCTTCATGGTGGCCATGCTTCTCGGGGCCACGAGAGTCGGAGCCTCCGCCGTGGCGAAGCTCGAATTCGCGACATCGCTGACCGGCAGCGAGTTCGGCATCGGCTCGCTGGCGGTCGTGTCGGCTCTCGGCGGTGCGCTCATCGGCCTGCCCGCAGGAGCGATGGTCGACCGATTCGGACCGCGTCGGATCCTGTTCGGGGTGTTCGTCGTCATGGCGTGCTTGCACTTCGGCACGGCGATTCTCCTGACGTCTTGGACTCCCCACTTCTCGGTGTTCATCGCGCTGTCCTTCGTCGAGGGGATGATGGTCTCGGTAGGCGCGCCGTCGGTTGCCGCCGCCCAGGCGGCACTCGTGCCGAAGGATGCCCGGGGCGCCGGCGAGATCATCAATCTCCTGCGCCTGTCCATCGGCGGAATTGTCGGCACCCTCATCGCCGCCAGCATCGGCAAGCCGGAACTGACCCTCATGCTGTGTGGACTGATGTCGGCCGCCATCGCCATCGTCTTCTGGATCCTCTCGCGGCCCGTGACATTCATTCGCGTTCAGGATGAGCCCTTGTCAACTCGGGCCTTCACTGAGCTCTTCGACCGCGTGCGCCGCTTGCCACTTCTTCGTCAGACGGTCATCGCGGATCTCGTGCTCAAATTCGTGATCCCGACCCAGCTCGTCAATCTCTTCATCGTCGACAAGGACGCCATGAATGTCGCCGCATTCGTGATCCTCGGTGGCGTGATCGGAGTAGCCGGCGGGAATCTCTTCCTGGCGTTCACCGGCCTCAGTGGACGACTTGACCGACGCATGAAACTTGTCTTCGGCGGTTACGTAGTCAACATGGTCATCGGTTCACTCCTCATGATCGATGACTACCTGGTCTCGAACGTGCTACTGCTCGTGGTCATCGTGATCCTTGGAAGCGGCCTGAGCACCTACTCGCAGGGTCTGCTCGCTGCGATGATTCAGCAGCGGTCACCCGATGACATCCGAGGTCGACTCACGGGTGGGCTCTCCGGAGCGCGAATGCTTCTGGTAGCGGCAGGAGTCGTCATGGCGACGTTCATCACGTCGGTGTACTTCACTCAGGTGTTCTCGTGGACCCTGGCAATCCTGGGAGTGATCGCGCTCGTGGTGCTGCGTGGATTCTCGCGGATCGGTGCGTCGGTCTAGAAGAACGCACTTTCCCACGGAGCCCGCCTAGGACCAGCGGAGGACGGGGCGCCCCTGCTTGTCACGGAAGGCGCCGACCGCGATCAGGATGATGTCGACGATCACCCAGATCCCAAGGAGGCCGCCGGTGAGCAACATCAGCAGGCCGGTTCCCCACTTGCCCACGTAGAAGCGGTGAATGCCGAGGAACCCGAGGAAGATGCAGAGGATCAGTGCGATCAGCCGCGATGCGGGGCTCTCGCCCGTCACGACGGTTCCGTAGATAACTGCCTGGGGCTCGGATGTTTCGCTCATGACTCCACTCTATGTGCCTGTGCTCAGGCGCATTCGAACTCTGCCTACTTCACCGTGTACTTGCGCGTGACCTGATACGCCGACCACTGCGTGCCGATCGCCGGTGCGGTGCCCCAAACCGTGCACTTCCCGCGTGCCACGAGTGCAAGCTTCACGGCGCCGCCTGCACGCTTGATCTTGCAGGAGGACTTTCCGGACTTGACCGTCCAGGCAATTGCCTGATTCAGATTCGTCACCGTGCCGGGTGCAGCCAGCGTCAGCTTCTTGCCGAGCTTGTAGGCGCCAGACTTGGGCGCGGCGACATTCGCGGTCTGCGCACCCGTCGTGGTCGACACGTAGAAGGTGAGCTTGCCGGGTGCGAATCCGTTCCCGCCGGCCGTCGAGGCCACCACCGTGCACTTACCGCCGACGCCTTGAACGGTGAAGGTGGAGTTGCCGGCGTTGTAGGCGCATGGGCCGACCACGGCGATCGAGACAGGAAGGCCTGAGGCGGAGAAGTTCTGCGTCTGCACCGATGCGCCGTTCGCAAGGACGAAGGTCTGGCCGTTGAGAACGGGGCCCTGAGTGCCCACCGGGTCAATGGAGATGGTGTCTGCCTTCAGGGACTGGGCCACTGCGACGGTCTTCGAGTCGGATGAGCCCGAGACGCCATTTCCGCCCGAGTACGTGGCAGTGATCTTGAAGTTTCCCGTCGACGTGGGAACCCAGGTGATGCTTGCGGATCCACCGGAGACATTGGCAGTACCGACGTTCTTGCCGGCTGCCGTGAATGTCACGGTGCCGGTGCCCGTGTTCGGAGTGATGGTGGCAGTGAGTGGAACGGCCGTGTTGAGGTAGTTGGTCTGCGGAACGGTCAGTGTGACGGATGAGCCTTGCGAGGAGACCTTGGTTGTCGTGGTGGCCGAGTTATTCGAGGACTTCGCATTCGAGTCACCGTTGTACTTCGCATAGAACGACACATTTCCCGAAGCATTGCCGAGTGGGTACGCGAGCGTTGCGACGCCCTGATTGTTCAGGGTGCCCGTGCCGATGCTGCCGCCCGAGCTGCGGTAGAAGGTGACGTTGCCGGTCGGCACGTAGGAACCGGACTTGGCGAACACCTGTGCGGTGAGGGTCACAGTTGATCCGGATGCCGCTGAGCCCGGCGAACTGAGAGTTGTCTGAGTTGAGACGGTCGCGATGTAGACGCTCGTGGAATCATCGCCGCCGCCGGAGAACGAAGCAGTGATATTCACGCGGCCGCCACCCGTCGCGGGAGTCCAGTTGACCTCTGCGGTGTACCCGAGAGTCGGACCGACATCATCAGTGCCGATGATCTGGCCGTTGGCGCTGAACGTCACCGTTCCGGTGCCCCCGACACCGCTCGTGGAGATCTGCGCATCGATGGTCTGCTGCACGCCGACGACACCGTCACGAACACTGAGGTTCACGACGCCATCGGCGGATGCGGGCGTGGCCAGGGCGAGGCTAGATGCCCCGACGGCCAGTGCGGCGAGACTTACGATCAAGCGCTTCATGAC
>JBPCSY010000037.1:0-4464 GCA_051006695.1 Candidatus Nanopelagicales bacterium | reverse complement strand
AGTTGCTCCGCTGATTGCCGTGCACGGCCCAGTTCACGACCCTGCGCATGATCTCGAGAAATTCAGGGGAATCCCAGGCAATGCGATCAATCACTCCGAGATCGTCAACACCCATGTCGGAGATATCGAACCGCCCTCGGCAGTGGCCGAGGGTGAAGTACGTAACCTCGCCTGCACCCTGGGGGCGCGTGTAGAGAATCGGGTGGCGGGTGCGGCCGTTCACGCTTTCGGTCTGGAAGCCGGGGCAGGGGCCGTGGTACTCGGTGTCGAGGATGACGTGCAGGTCGTCGGCGATCTCGCTGACGTAGATCTCGTCCATGGTGCGGAAGTCGGAGAGACCTGCGACGAGTGCATGCGAGGGATCACGAACCTCGATCGCGTACTCGGAGATCTTCGGATGTGCAAGGAAACGATTGCCGAGAAGGTCAGTGAATGTCGGCATCACGTCAGGCGTGCGGAAGATGCGCTCGCCGCCGGGTTCAGGCGCATCTATGGCCGAGTTGGTGGCATGCAGCGCGAGGAGTCGACCGCCTGCCGAGATTCGATCGCGCAAGAGCGCCGCCTGCACCTGAGAGGGGCGCACATCGCACGTGTACGCGATCACCGCGTCTGCGGCGCAGATGGCCTCGATCTGCGAGAAGTCCGGGTAAATGGCGCAGCGGACGCTGTCATGAGTCTCGAGCCACTGCAGCAACCGAAGTCGCGCGTAGTCGAAGTCATGCCAGCGCCCGCCGCATACGAGCGCGATGTCGACTCGTGCGCTATCGCAGCGCGCAGGAGTCGTCATCGAAGTGCCGTTCTTAGTACTGGGTGCGAACGGTCATGCCGCCGTCGCACACCACGTTGGTGCCGACGGTGTAGCCGGTGACCGGACTGGCCAGCATGACGATTGCCGCAGCAACCTCTTCCGGCTTGCCCATGCGGCCCAGGGGAATCGAGCCCAGGACCTTCTCGTAAACCTCGGGGCGACCGGCCTTGATCTTGCCCCAGTCGCCGTCCTCGAAGTAGACGGGGCCGGGCGAGACGCTGTTGACGCGGATGCCCTTGGATGCGAGCGCGTGCGCGGCTGCCGAGGCGTGGCGCAGGATCGCTGCCTTGAAGGCACCGTAGGAGTTCGGGCTCGACGGCCAGACATTGTCGAAGCCGAAGGTCGACGACAGGGCGATGATCGAGCCGCCGCCGGCTGCCTCCATGAGCGGGGTCACTTCGTCAATGCCGTGCACGAGCGGCAGCAGATCGAGCTCGAGGCTCTGCTGCCACTGCTCAGCGCCCTTGAGTGAGCCGCCGGTCACGTTGGAGACGTAGATGTCGACGCCACCGAGTGCGGCAGCTGCCTCCTGAATGAAGCCCTTGAGCTCGGCTTCCTTGCTGACGTCGACTGCCTTCGCGAAGACCGTGGCGCCCTTGGCCGTCAGCTCAGCAGCAACCTCGGCAACGACATCGGCATTGCGAGCGCAGAAGGCGACGGATGCGCCCTCGGCTGCGAGCAGTTCGACGGTGGCGCGACCGATGCCACGGGTACCACCCGTGACGATTGCGCGCTTGCCCTTGAGACCAAGATCCATGTCAATCCTCAAAACGTAGGGATGTAGTGATGCTGTTGCATGTTACTAGCATCGGACTACGGTAAGTATCTATTCCCCGGATTGAGGAGCCCCATGAGCATCGTGCGCGTGCAACCGCTCGGCATTGAGCTCGAGGTTGCCCCTGATCAGACCGTCATGGCGGCAGCCGCGGCTGCCGGCTACGGCTGGCCCACCGTCTGCGAGTCGAATGCTTCGTGCGGCACCTGCGTCTCGATCGTCGAAGAAGGCGCCGAGAACTGCGGCCCGATGCCCGCTGACGAAGAGGAGACCCTCACCCGCACCCTTGTGCCGCTCGACGGCCAGCGCCGCCTCGCCTGCCGGCTCACGGTGACCGGGCCCGTGACCCTCAAGAAGAGGGGCGTCCACAAGGCGGAGTAGGCCTTGGGAGTGGGCAATTAGCCCTTCGCGGCCTCGACCACCGGCGCCAGCTTCTTCGGCAGCGCCAACCACTCCTCGGGCGAGGAGTAGGCGAGCTCGAAGTTCGCATCAATCGATACGGCCTCGACTCCTGCCGCGGCTGCGGCTGCCACCTGCTCGCACAGCTGGTCGACACTCAGTGGCTGAAGATTGGCCACGATCACGGGCGGATCAGTGAACAGGTTCCAGCACATGGTGAGCGGCGCCAGCGACGGATCGCGCATCTCGTTCAGCTTCGCGAAGGTCTCGAGATGCTGCTCGAGGGTTCCCGACGCCGGGTTCCAGATATCGAACTTCTCGGCCGTGCGCTTGAGGCCTGCCTCGGAGCGCATGCCCGACATCAGCGGCGGATGCGGCTTCTGCACCGGCTTGGGCCGCACATCAGACTCGGGGATGGTGAAGAACTCGCCGTTGAACGACACGGGATCAGGACCCCAGCAGGCCTTCAGCGCATCAATGAGCTCATCGGCACGTTTGCCGCGCGTGCGCGGATCGACGTCGTACTGCTGATGCTCCTCATCGGACCACCCAACGCTGAAACCGAACACCGTGCGACCACCCGAGAGCACGTCAAGAGTCGTGATGCGCTGGGCGAGATCGACAGGGCGGTGATAGCCGGCCACGAGAATGCTCGTGCCAATAAGAACCTTCTCGGTCCACGCAGCGACCGCGGAAAGTATCTCCATGGGCTGCAGGATCGAGCGATACGCCTCGGGCACCGGCACACCGGGCCGTGCGGAGTAACCCGACACCGGATTGATCGGATAGAACAGGTGCTGCTGCACGAACAGTGAGCCGAACCCGAGTTCCTCCGCGGACTCCGCGAAACCGCGAATGGTGTCGCGGGTCGCGAAACTGCCGAGCTGGGGAAGGGAGAGACCGACACGGGTCACGGGTACAGACCACCGCCGACGGTCACGACCTCGCCGTGCATGTAGGGAACTTCGTCACTGAGCAGCCAGGCCGCGGTTGCCGCGATCTCCTCGGCTTCCGCGTAGCGACCGAGCGGAACGGCGGTGAGCAGGGCCGACTTCAGCGTTGCGCCGTCAATACCGGCGAGTGCGCCAAGGCCGTCCTCGAGAGGCTTCATCATGCGGGTGTCGACGACGCCCGGGGCGACGACGTTGACGCGGATCCCGAGTGCGCCGGTCTCCTTCATGAGTGAGCGAGCCAGGCCGATCACCGCATGCTTGCTCGCGTTGTAGACCGAGACACCCGCGTCGCTCTTGAGCCCGGCGATGGATGCGGTGAACACGATCTTGCCCGCTGTCGGCTGGGTCATCATCTGGCGCACGGCGGCCGAGGCACCCAGGAATGCGGAGAGGACGTTGACGTTGAACACCTTCTGGAAGTCGGCGATGTCGAAGGCTGCGACGGGAAGCACCTTGGACTCGACGCCCGCGTTGGCGTGGAACATATCGACGGAGCCGAAGGTCTCGACCGTCTTCGCGAAGAAGTCCTCGGTCGCCTGCGGATCACTCACGTCAGCCCGAATCGCGATGATTCGATCACCGAGCTCGGCGACGAGCGCTTCGAGCGCCGCCTGGTCAAGGTCGACCGCGACGACGTTCGCGCCCTCAGCGTGAAGACGACGGCACGTGGCCGAACCGATGCCGCCGGCTGCGCCGGTGACGATTGCCGTGCGTCCTGCAATGCCCTTCAGCATGACTCTCCCCTATCCACCGATCGTGCGATCGGAATCCCAGTACGGCTTGCGCAGTGACTTCTTGTCGATCTTCTGCATCTCGTTACGCGGCAGCTCTGCTACCAGTTCGAACTTACGCGGAATCTTGTAGCTCGCGAGGCGATCGCGGCAAAAATTCTCGAGTTCGCTCGCGGTCGGCGGGTTCAGCGGATCGGCTGCAACGACCAGCGCCAGAAGCTGCTCACCGAGGTCAGCGTGCGGGATGCCGATAATGGCGATGTCAGCGACGCCCGGGTACTCGCGCAACACGTTCTCGCTCTCGGAGGGGTAAAGATTCACTCCGCCGGAGACCACCATGTCGGAGACGCGATCGGTGATGAAGATGAAGCCGTTCTCATCGACATGGCCCATGTCGCCGAGGGTAAAGATGCCCGGCTTCACGTATGCCTTGGCGGTCTTCTCGGGATCCTGGTGATAGGTGATGCCGTAACCCTCGGGCGCCTCGAAGGCGAGCAGGCCGGTATCATTCGCCGGCAGGTCATTGCCCTGCTCGTCGAAAACGTGAATCACGTACGGGTCGATGGTGCGGCCGACGGAGCCCGGATGCGCCAGCCAATCGGTGGAGTTGATGCGACACAGGGTGCCTGACTCACTGCCACCGTAGGACTCAGTGAACACGGGGCCCCACCAGTCGATCATCGCGCGCTTGACGTCAGCCGGGCAGGCCGAGCCGGTGTGCGCCACGAAGGTGAGCGAGCCGTGGTCATATTTCGCGCGCACGTCGGGATCCACGGCGAGCAGGCGCTGGAAGTGAGT
>JBPCSY010000036.1:0-12594 GCA_051006695.1 Candidatus Nanopelagicales bacterium | reverse complement strand
GCGATCACCATGCTCGGTGAAGAGGGCCTCGAGCGCGGCGATGTCTCCATAGTCAAGGGTGAGAGTGTCCTTCGCGGTTCCCTCGGTGACGCCGGGGGAGTCGGGAAGCCCGAGGGTGGCGACACCGGAGCCTGCAGCGACAAGCATCGAGTCGGCGTGGCCGTGGTAGCAACCGGCGAACTTGATGATCACTTCGCGACCGCTCTTCGCGCGGGCGAGGCGCAGTGCTGTCATGACGGCCTCGGTGCCGGAATTCGTGAAGCGCACGCGATCGACAGCACCCACGCGACGAACGATCTCCTCGGCGAGTTCGACCTCGGGAGGGCAGGGGGCGCCGAAGGAGAAGGAGTCAGCGATCGCACGCTGAGTTGCTTCGACCACAGCCGGGTGAGCATGCCCGAGAATGGCCGGGCCCCAGGCGCCAACGAGGTCGACGTACTGCTTGCCCTCGACATCGGTGATCGTGGCGCCATGGGCACTTGCGACGTACGGCGGCGTGCCGCCGACTGAGCGGAAGGCCCGCACGGGCGAGCTCACTCCGCCGGGGATTACCTGCTGGGCACGTGCGAACCAGGCTGCCGAGCTGTCAGTCACGGTACTTCCCTCTGTCGTCACTTGATGAGTCGGGCAACCTCGGTTGCCCAGTAGGTGCAGATCACGCTGGCGCCTGCGCGCTTGACGCTCATATGTGCCTCGAGGATCGCCCGCTCTCGATCGATCATGCCGGCTGCCGCTGCAGCCTCGATCATCGAATCCTCGCCAGAGACGATGTAGGCCGCGACCGGAACGTCGACGGCATCGGCCGTGCGCGCGAGGACGTCGAGATAAGGGAGCGCAGGCTTGACCATCACGATGTCGGCGCCCTCGGCAATGTCGAGTCGCACTTCGCGGAGCGACTCTATGCCGTTTGCGGGATCCTGCTGGTACGTCTTGCGATCACCCTGCAGCGCTGATTCGACAGCATCTCGGAACGGGCCGTAGAACGCCGAGGCGTACTTCGCGGCGTACGCGAGGATCGCGGTATCGACGTGGCCCGCGTCATCGAGCGCTTCGCGTATGGCGCCGACCTGGCCGTCCATCATTCCGCTGAGGCCGAGGATGTCACTTCCTGCCTCGGCGAGGGTGAGCCCCATCTGCTGGTAGACCGCCAGGGTGGCGTCATTGTCGACATTGCCGTCCGCATCGAGCACGCCGCAGTGACCGTGAGACGTGAACTCGTCTAGGCAGAGGTCAGCGATCACCGGGAGCGAGTCGCCGGTGGCCTGCTTCGTCCAGCGCACTGCTTCGGCAAGGATGCTGTCGCTCGCGATCGCGACATCGCCGCATGCGTCGCGCTCCTTCGGTACGCCGAAGATCATGATGCCGCCGATCCCGGCCTGCGCTGCCTCGGTCGCTGCCCGCATGAGCGAGTCACGTGAGTGCTGCACGACCCCTGGCATTGAGCTGATGGCGATGGGTGCTGTCGCTCCCTCGCGCACAAAGACCGGCAGCACGAGATCGGCAGCTGAGAGGCGATTCTCCTGCACGAGCCGACGAATGGCGGCGGTGCGGCGGAGGCGACGGGGGCGCTCGACGAGGTCGAAGCGATCGACGGAAGTGCTCATGCGCGTCAGTCTAGGTGCCCGTGATGACCGGCCGCGGGGCTCGGGCATTGGGGCAGCAGTCCTGAGAGCAGAAGGGCTTCCAGTACTCGGGCACCTCGTCTCGGAGCGACTCCTCGATGCGATCAACCAGGGATGAGACGAACCGAGCGTCGGTGCCGGGCGTGGACACGCGTTCGAAGGTGAGTCCGAGCTCGGTGGCCGTTTCCCTGGCCTCGTGGTCGAGATCCCAGATCACCTCGACGTGATCGCTGACGAAGCCGATCGGCACGACCACGACCGCGGAGATTCCCCGAGCCGCCGCCTCGCGGATAGCGTCATTGATGTCAGGTTCGAGCCAGGGCATGGTCGGCGGCCCGCTGCGAGATTGGAAGACCAGCGACCACTCCGGCACGAGCCCTGCTCGCATGGCCTGAACCGTGGAGATGACCTGCTCGATCGCGAGCACATGCTGCTGCGGATAGATGCCGAGCCCTTCATCGCCTTCGCCGCGCAACTCGACCGGGCCCGAGGTCTGGCTCATCGACATCGGAACAGAGTGGGTGGTGAAGAAGATCGCAGTGGAGGTCGGATCGATCCCCTGCTGAGCCAGCCGATCGAGTGCGGTAACAAGGCCATCGGCAAAGGGCTCGGTGAAGCCGGGGATGTCGAAGTACGGCCTGATCTTTCGCACGGTGAGCTCGCCCGGCTCGATGGACTCGAGTGCCATGCCGATGTCCTCGCGATACTGACGACAGCCGGAGTACGAGGAATACGCGCTGGTCGCCAGGGCGAGAACCTCGCGATGGCCATCCGCGTAAAGCCTCTCGAGTGTGCCTTCGAAAAATGGCTCCGAATTGCGATTGCCCCAGTAGACCGGCAGGCCGAGGCTCCTGCGGGCGAGCTCGGACTCAAGTGCTGCGATGAGCTCGCGGTTCTGGGCGTTGATGGGGCTCACGCCACCGAGGGCCAGGTAGTGATGCGAGACCGACTCGAGGCGCTCGCGCGGTACCCCGCGGCCTGCCGTTACCCGCTCGAGGAAGGGCATGACCTCATCAGGCCCCTCCGGGCCACCGAAGGAGGAGAGGAGAAGGGCCGTGTACGTCATCGCAGGATGTCGACGGCCGTAGCGGCATCAATGCGACGGCCCGTGTAGAACGGAATCTCCTCGCGCACATGGCGCCGCGCCTGCGAGCTTCGCAAGGTGCGCATCATGTCAACGATCTCGTGCAGCTCGGGTGACTCGAGTGCCAGCACCCATTCATAGTCACCGAGGGCGAAGGCGGCGACCGTATTCGACTTGATCATGCTGAAGTCGCGTCCCATCATTCCGTGCTCGACGAGCATGGCGCGACGCTCCTCCTCGGGGATGAGGTACCAGTCGTAGGAGCGCACGAATGGGTACATGCAGACCCACTCGCAGGGCTCGACGCCGGACATGAATGCAGGCACATGACCCTTGTTGAACTCAGCCGGGCGGTGGATGCCCATGGTGGAGAACTCGAGTTCCATGCTGTCGGCCAGGCTCGTGCGGCGAATCTCGCGTACCGCGGCCTGTATCTGCTCGGCGGTTGGAGCATGCAGCCAGATCATGATGTCTGCATCAGCTCGCATCGCCGAGACGTCGTAGAAGCCACGGACGATGACGTCGTCCTTCTCGAGCCTCGCTACGACGGCCTCGAGCTCGGCCGTTGCGCCCGGAGGAGGCGTGATGCCGGTGCGGGCGAACACTGCCCAGCACGTGTAGCGAATGGTCTCGTTGATCTCACGAGCGGACACCTTGGAGCGTTCATCTGTCGACACGGCCCCAGTCTTTCACTTACTCGGCGATGACGCCCAGTGCCCTAGGAGTCGAAAGCGCCAAGCTGGTCGGCGAGGGTGCGGGAGTAGGCGATGGATCCGGCGATTCCGTTGCCACCGATGCCCGCGCCGATGATGGCGAGACCGTCCTGGGCGGCCACGGCTTCTTGGAGCGCCCGCACATTCTGACGGTGGCCGACGCGCTGGTGCACGAGGGAATCTGCCCAGCGAGTGACCTTGACGTCGGTGATCTTGGGCAGCTTCACGCCCAGGATTCGCTCGGCATCGCGACGCGCCTGATCGGGCAGTTCATCGAGGGATTCTTCGATGACTCCATTACGGCCATAGGAGAGACGGATGAGGTGAGTGCCCGGACCGAACGTCTCCTTGACCCATTCCCACTTCGCCGAGGCGTGAGTAAGGGCCTTGGCGCGCACCGCGGTCTGGTCGGGATCGACCAGCACGCCGGAACCGACGGGTGCCTTGTCGAGCTTGGCGCTCTGCACGACGAGCGAGACAACGGCCACGTCTCCCACGCTGAACTTCTCACGAGCGGCATTGATGCGATCCTGACCGCGAAGCACTCGACGGGCCGCAGGGGCGGAGAGCGCGAGCACGACATTGTCGGTACGTAGGGAGACGTCAGCTGTCTCGACGATCCAGCCTGTCTTGGACTTTCGCACGGCGGTCACCGTGCGATTCGACTTCACGTTCACTCCGTCGAGGCTTGCCACGAGTGCGCTGATGAGGGTGGACATGCCGCCGCGGAGACCATTGATCGCGGAGCCGGGGGCGCCCGAAGCGGAGCGGAAGGAATCCGCGGCACTAGCCAGGCTGCCGGTCTCGCGGCACCGTGCGATGAGGCCGGGAATGACAGCCTCGGCTTCCACGAGATCGGGATCGACGGCGTGCACTCCTGCGACGACCGGGGTCAGGATGCGACGCACGACTGCCTCGCCCATGCGCAATCGAACCAATTCGCCGAGGGTGATCTCAGGATCGAGGTCGGAGGGGAAGTCCTTGGCGTCCAGCTTCTGCGCTGCCGCAATCTCCTTCTCGCTCAGGATCTTTGTCAGTGCCGGATCCGAAAGATCGCAGGGGATGCCCATCAGGCTGCGGGGAAGTTCGGCCATGCCGGTCTCGCTCCACAGATGAGCGTCCGAGCGTGCAGGGGCGATGACCTGGTCGGAGAGACCGAGTTCGGCGATCAGCTCAAGGGCCTCGGGGCGCGTGATCGCGAATGCCTCCGCGCCGATGTCTGTGGTGACGCCGCCGAGCTCTGCGCCGGCGATCGCGCCGCCGAAGGTGCGCGCGGATTCGAAGAGGGTGACCTGCATTCCGCGGCGAGCGAGCTCCCGGGCGGCGAGGAGACCTGAGAGTCCGCCTCCGATGACGATGGCATTCACGATGTGCTGTGCACCAATTCCACTATGCGGGTGAGGACATCCGGGTCGGTCTCGGGCGGGACTCCGTGTCCGAGATTGACGACGTGACCGGGAGCGGAAGTCCCGCGCTCGATGACGTCGAGTACGTGCGCCGACAGGATCGACCAGGGTGCGTCGAGCAGATCGGGATCGATATTTCCCTGCAATGGCGTAGTGCCACCCAGAAGTGTGTTCGCCACGTCGAGTGGCGTGTACTGATCGACGCCCATCACCGTGGCACCGGCATCGCGCATGGCAACCAGGAGATTCTGCGTGCGCGTTCCGAAGTGCACGCGGGGGACGGGCAGATCGCTGACTCGATCGAGAACCGCAGCCGAGTAGGGGCGCGCATAGGCGATGTACTCGTCGGGGGTGAGTGCGCCGGCCCAGGAGTCAAAGAGCTGAACGGCGCTGGCGCCAGCGAGCACCTGCCCACGCAGGAAGGTTCCGGTGGTTCGGGCCACCCACGAGAGGAGGTCATTCCAGAGCTCGGGATCCTCGCGCATCATCGCCTTCGTGTGCGTGTACTCGCGTGAGGGTCTGCCCTCGATCAGGTACGAGGCAAGCGTGAAGGGCGCACCGCAGAAGCCGATGAGGGGAGTGGAGCCGAGTTCATCCGTGACGATGCCGATGGCCTCGGCGATCGGTGCGAGCGAGGACTCGTCGAGTTCAGGAAGTGCGGCGAAGTCGGCACGGCTTCGTACTGGAGTTCCCATCACCGGGCCAACACCGGGGGCGATCTCCACATCGACGCCGGCGAGCTTGAGCGGGACGACGATGTCGCTGAAGAAGATGGCGGCATCAACCTTGTGGCGACGGACCGGTTGCAAGGTGATCTCGGCAGCCATCTCCGGTCGCAGGCAGGAATCGAGCATCGCCACGCCCTCGCGCAGGGCGCGGTACTCGGGCAGGGAGCGCCCCGCCTGGCGCATCATCCAGATTGGGCGAGTGGGCGGCTGTTCGCCACGGTAGGCCCGGATCAGCGGGGACTCAGCTGTTCCGCGCTCGTTCAGCGGGTGCTGAGCGGGTAGCGAGGTGGCCTGGGTCATATGCCCAACCTACCGAACATTCACAGGTGCCCTCGCGGGCGTACGATTCCCCTCATGGTCCTGGTGCTCGTCGGTGCAAGCCATCACGATGCATCCCTGGAGGAGATCGAGCGCCTCAGCCACGCCGGCAACTCCCTGGCTTCGAGCCTGACCTCCCATGAGGGGGTTCATGGCGCATTGGTCCTGTCGACCTGCAATCGCTTCGAGGTCTATCTCGACCTCGACCGCTTCCACGAGGCCATTGAGCTGACCACCCGCGAGATCTCCGATCGGGCCGGTGTCGCTCATGCCGAGGTGGTGGAGTCGATGCGGGTGACCATGGGAACCTCGGTTGCTCAACACCTCTTCTCCGTGGCCTCCGGGCTTGAGTCGATGGTGGTGGGTGAAGACGAAGTCGCCGGTCAAGTGAAGTCGGCACTCGCCGCCGCCCAAGTGGCCGAGACCACCAGCCCGACTCTCGAGCGCATGATGCAACGTGCGCTGGCCACCTCGAAGGCTGTCACGAACATGACAGGCCTCGGCGCCGCGGGTCGCTCGATTGTCACCGTTGGTCTCGACATCGTCGAGGAGCGTCACGGAGTGCTGAGCGGTCGTTCCGCACTCGTGCTCGGCACCGGCTCCTATGCGCGCGTTGTCACGTCCGCACTGGCCAAGCGCGGAGTCGACGAGATCTTCGTCTACTCCTCTTCAGGCCGGGCAGCAAAGTTCGCAACCTCCCACGGGCTCTCGCCGATCACCGATGAGCAACTGGCCGACGTCATCGGCAGCATCGATCTCGTCGCTGCCTGCAGTGGCGCACCGCACCACATCATCGACAGTGCGCTGATGCAGGCACGCGGATCCAAGGACTCCGTGCTTCCTGTCATCGATCTCGCGCTCTCGCCCGATGTCGCACCCGACGTTCGCGAGCGTGCCGACGTCGATGTCATCGATCTCGAGGTGATCCGCATCTACGCCCCCCGTGAGCATTCATCCGCCGTCCTCGAGGCCCAGGAGATCGTGCGCGGCGCGGTCGAGTGCTTCGAGCGCGCTGAGACAGGGCGTGCGGCTGACCCTGCGGTTGTCGCGATGCGCGCCTACGTCAGCAGCATCATCAACGAGGAGATCGAGCGCACGCGGGGGCGCCTCGGCGATGACACCGCAGATGAGGTCGCTCGTTCGCTTCACCGAGTGTCGAATGCCCTGCTTCACACCCCTTCCGTGCGAGCGCAGGAGCTCGCTCGCACCGGTGACATTGATGACTACCGCAAGGCCATGCACACACTGTTCGGCATTGACTTCGACGCGACGGCCGCGAAGTAGACCATCGATGCGCCTGGGCACCCGCGCGAGCCTGCTGGCGCGCACTCAGTCTGCGACAGTCGGAGATGCCTGGTCGAAGGCAACAGGGCTGCCGTGGGAGGAAGTTCTCATCACCACGGCCGGCGACGACACGAGCGTGCCCCTGAACCAGCCCGGCCAGCCCGGAGTCTTCGTCTCAGCGCTTCGTGCAGCACTGCTGGCCGGTGAGGTCGATGTCATCGTGCACTCGTTCAAGGATCTCCCGAGCGCGCCGGCGATCGGAATTCACCTGGCTGCCGTGCCGGAGCGCGAGGATGCGCACGATGTGCTCGTGTCGAAAGGCAACCTGACACTTGACCGCTTGCCCGAGGGTGCGGTCCTCGGCACGAGCTCGCCGCGCCGTGCCCAGCGGATGCTCGCCCTTCGGCCCGATCTACGCATTGAGCCCATCCGCGGCAACGTCGATACTCGCATCCGCAAGGTGCGTGACGGTGAATACGACGCCACCATCCTGGCGCTTGCCGGCATGAAGCGGATCGGCCGCGAGAAGGAAGCTGCTCAGATTCTCACCATCGATCAACTCGTTCCTGCGCCCGCCCAGGGCGCGCTTGCGATCGAGTGCCGCCAGGGCGATAGAGACCTGATGGATCAGCTCAAGACGCTCGGGCACAAGCAGTCACTTCTACGCGCGTCAGCCGAACGCGCAGTGCTGATCGGGGTCGAGGCCGAGTGCACGACTGCAGTGGGCGCTTACGCCGAGATCGACAGGAAGGGCGAGCTGACCCTCGTCGCCGAGATCGCTGATCACAAGGGTGTCGAGTACGAGCGACTGAGCGTGAGCGGCATGGTCAAGGATCGAGCAGATGCGCACGCCCTCGGTCTGGTGGCTGCGGCTGCGCTACTCGGCCGTTCCTCGGCAGACCTGAATGCGGAGCTCGCATGAGTCTTCCGGTTCTGCTCATTCGCTCCGAGGGCAATGACACGGATGCCGCGAGCCTGAACGCCTTGGGAATCTCCTCGATTGATGATCCCTACGTCCGGATTGCCCCTGTCGGGGACCCGATGATGGCGCACATGCTTGTCGAACAGCTTCGCGAGCGTGCAGATGAGCAGACCTGGTTCATCGCCACCTCGCCGATGACCATGCCCGCCCTGATCGAGCTCGTGGGTGAGCACGTGTTGCGCGAAGCGATCGCCTCGGCGGTGTCGCATGGTGTGCATGCTGCTGCGACGGGGGAGCGCACCGCTCGCACCCTTCGGGAACTTGGCTTCCCGACGGTGATGGTGCCGATGGTGTCCTCGGCGAAGGCGCTCGTCGAAGAGCTCGCGGATCTCCCCCCTGCTCGTGCGCTGTTCCCCTGCGGCAATCTTGCCCTCGACACCCTGCCCGACGGTCTGAGTCAACTGGGGTGGCATCTCGCCCAAGTGGTGGTCTACGAGACCTCAACAGTGGCTCAGGAGCCGATGAGTGTCGAACTCATTCGTCGCTGCGAGGTCTCCGCAATCGTGCTTCGCTCACCGAGTGCGGCGAGAGCGCTCGTGCACTTCGTCTCACCGCCGATCCCGATTCCGGTCATCTGCGCAGGTAGCACGACAGCTGACGCTGCTCGCGAACTCGGGCTTGATGTCGTGGCGGTGGCGGACTCGCCAGGGGCCGACCATGTTGCCGCAGCAGTCGCGCAGGTGCTCAGCGCGTAGCGAGTACTCGATCGGCGATGATTTCCGCGAGCACTGGGGCATCGCCAAGAACTGAGGTGATCATGCGGTCGCCCGCATCCGCCTTGATGCGATCAGGGAATACTCCGTCGAAGAGCAGGAATCGCGCAATCGCAGCCTTGTGCTCGCCCACTGATTCGAGGAGTGAGATTGCGGTCGTGACATCGGGCTGAGCCTGCGAGGCATAGGCCACGAGAACATTGGCTCCACGTCGCTCAGCCCATTCGGCAGCGAGTGCATCGAACGCTGCCTGCGCCTCGAGGTCACTAGTTCCTGCCGTGGCGAGTACGACAGGTGCCTGAGCGGGTAGCTGCGAGTCGAGCACGGGCAGAAGCAGAGGATCCGGCCCGATCGGCTCAGTGATGGTGATCTCGCGATTGATCGCGGCACTGGCCTTGGCGACCTCGGCCGGCACATCCACCTTGACGTGGTACGCGCGGCTCAAGAACACGGGAACAACCGTGATGTCGGCATGTGAGGCCACCGAGAGTGCTGCCTCGGTGAGAGTTGGCGTGGTGTTGTCGAGGAACGCGAGACGGATCTCGTCATCGGGCAGCAAGTCGGCGACGCGACCGGCAAGTGCTGCAGCACCGATACCGGCGCGCGGATCAGGGCTGCCGTGGCCCAGCAGGATGACAGCGCTCATAGCTGAACGCTACGTCAGGCGTGTGAGGTGTGCACGCTGGCGGTGAGCCAGGTGGGTACTGACACGACATCGCCCACGATGATGATTGCCGGATTGGCGATCTGTTCGACTGCAGAGATCTCAACGATGGACTCGAGGGTACCGACCGTGACGCGCTGGTCAGGTGCGTATGCCCGCTCGATGATCGCGATTGGCGTGTTGGCGGCCTTTCCTCCGTCCACGAGTCCGCTCACGAGCTTGCCGAGGCGACCGACGCCCATCAGTACGACCAGGGTGAGGTCTGACTTCGCTGCCAGCTCGAGATCGCCGATCTCGTGACCGCTCATGACGATGAATCCTGTGGTGACGCCGCGATGCGTGACCGGAATGCCGGCTGCAAGTGGTGCGCTGATGGCACTCGTGACACCGGGGATGACCTCGACGGTGACTCCGGCCTCGATGCAGGCAAGCATTTCCTCGGAACCGCGGCCCAGGACGAACGGGTCGCCCCCCTTCAGACGTGCCACTCGCTTGCCGGCGCGAGCTCTGTCGATCAGCAGTGCGTTGATTTCCTCCTGCTGCAGGGTGTGCCGTGTCGGCTGCTTGCCCGCGTCGATCAGTTCGACGTCATCATCGAGTGATGCGAGCAGTTCGAGTGGCGCGAGTCGGTCATAGATCACGACATCGGCCTTGTTGAGCTCACGACGACCGCGCACAGTGATGAGGTCTGCGTCGCCTGGGCCACCGCCGATCAGCACGACGTGGCCATCATGGGCACGTCGGGCCTTGACCGGAAGATCCCCTGAGCGCAATTGCGCGGTGATGCTGCTGCGAAGTGCCACGGATCGCCGAGGGTCAGCGGAAGTCACGGCAATCGTGACGTCATCAACCGTGGTCGAGGCGGGAGTCCAGGCGTCCGAGACCGAGTGGTCATCGGCGCGCACGCACCAGATGCGTGCGGCATGTGCTTCGCCCGCGACTGCTGCGTTCACGGTCGAGTTGTCGGTAGCCGCATGAACCACCCATGCCTCGGACAAATCCCCGGCGGCGTACTCGCGCTCAATGATGTGCACGGAGTCGCCGAGTTCGCGCATCGCCTCACTTATGGCGGGAGAGATCACCGTGACAATTGCGCCGGCCTCGACGAGACCGCCTGCTCGGCGTGCTGCCACGGCTCCTGCTCCTACGACAACCACCGGCTTGCCGGAGACATCGAGGGAAAGCGGGTAGCTGATCACGTGTGAAGCCCGCACTCGTTCTTGCCCTGACCGGCCCAACGACCCGCGCGCGGATCATCGCCGGGGGCAACACGCTTGGTGCACGGGGCGCAGCCGATCGACGGGTACCCGTCGTACATCAGCGGGTTGACCGGTACGTCGTTCTCCATCGTGTAGCGAAGTAGTTGCGCCTCGCTCCAGTGCAGGATCGGAGCAATCTTGAGCACGCCGCGGCTCTCGTCGAACTGCACGACAGGAACTGCGGCGCGGTGCGGTGCGGTCTCGTGGCGCATGCCGGTGATCCAGGCCTCATAGCCGTGAATGAGATTCTCCATCGGCTCGACCTTGCGCATCTTGCAGCACAGATCGGGGTCGCGTTCCCAGAGGTTCGCGCCGAACTCGGCATCCTGCTCGGCCACGGTCAGCTTCGGGGTGAGGCTGATGATGTTCAGACTGGTGCGGGCCTGCAGTGCATCGCGAGTCTCGATGGTCTCAGGGAAGTGATAGCCCGTGTCGAGGAAGACCACGGGGATCTCAGGCGCCACCTGATTGATGAGATAGGCGAGGGCAGTGTTTGCCATCGACTGAGTGAGCACGGCCTTGGTGCCGAAGGTGTTCCAGGTCCAGCGGATGATGTCGGCGGCCTGAGCGCCGGCAAGATCGACCGCGGCGTAGCGAGCGAGGATGCGGAGTTCCTCCGGCGAACGCCTGGTTGAGGTGCCGTGCGTGGCGATGCTCACTTCAGTGATCCTTCGTCTGCGCGCAGGGCCCACTCGCTGAAGGACTCATTGCCCTGGCGCTCGGCGGTGAAGTTCGAGGTGACGCGTACGACGTAGTCGGGCAGGTCGTCTGCGGGCAGGCGAAGACCCTTGACGGTGCGGCCGAAGTTCGCGGCCTGACCGATGCGGCCGCCAAGGTGCACATGGAAGCCCTCGACATCGTTTCCGTCGGCGTCGAGTGCCCGAATGCCCTTCAGCCCGATGTCAGCGACCTGGATGCGGGCGCAGGAATTCGGGCAGCCATTGACGTGAATGGCGAGCGGTTCTGTGAACTCTGGGATGCGGGCCTCGAGCTCGCCAATGAGCACGCGGGCGCGACCCTTGGTCTCGACCATGGCCAGCTTGCAGTACTCGACACCGGTGCAGGCCATGGTTCCGCGACGGAAGTTTGTCGCATCGCCGACGCGGAGGTCGAGTGCCGCGAGACCGGCGACGAGTGCATCGACGTTCTCGCCAGGCACATTGAGGATGACGAACTTCTGATGAGCGGTCAGGTGCACGCGATCTGCGCCGGCAGCCTCGGCGAGATCGGCGATCGCGTTCAGCTTCGTGCCGCTGACACGACCGACGATCGGCGCGGCACCGACGTAGAAGAGACCGTTGTTCTGCGGCCATACGCCCACATGGTCGCGCTCGTCGACTGAGGCAGGGGTGGGTGCGGGGCCATCGAGAAGTGGACGCTTGAGGTATTCGGTCTCGAGGACCTCACGGAACTTGTCGGCCCCCCAGTCGGAGACCAGGAACTTCAGGCGGGCCTTGGTGCGCAGACGTCGATAGCCGTAGTCGCGGAAGATGCCGACGACGCCGGCCCAGACGTCAGGGATCTCCTCGATCGGCACCCACGCGCCAAGACGCACGGCGAGGTGCGGATTGGTCGAGAGGCCGCCACCCACCCAGACGTCGAAGCCGACTCCGTGCTCGGGGTGAATGACGCCGAGGAACGAGATGTCATTGATCTCGTGCGCGACGTCCATGCGCGGCGAGCCGCTGATGGCCGACTTGAACTTGCGAGGGAGGTTAGAGAACGCGGGGTCGAGCAGGTGTCGACGCAGGATTTCCTTGATCGCAGGGGTGCCGTCCACGATTTCATCGATGGCTACTCCCGCTACCGGGGAGCCGAGGA
>JBPCSY010000035.1:0-14180 GCA_051006695.1 Candidatus Nanopelagicales bacterium | reverse complement strand
GGATCCACGTGCCGGAGTCCAAGGGTCGTAAGCGGGCTGTGTACACGCCGCAGCAGACCATGGGTGAGCGCAAGGTTGCCAAGCTCGGTTCACCGCGCTGGCTCGCGCCCACGATGGTGGCCTGCTTCCTGATCGGCCTGATCTACATCGTGCTGTTCTACTTGGCCGGCTCGAGCATCCCGGTCATGCGCGATCTCAGCGCTCTCGTGAATGTCGGCATCGGATTCGCCTTCATCGTGGTCGGCTTCATCCTGTCGACGAAGTGGCAATAGTTATCCACAGTCTTTCCCCAGTTGGGGATGAATGACACCCGTGTAAGTCAGGCCGAGAGGCCAGGGCTCACCACTGGCGTGACCATGTCCATGATCTGCGCGGTGCGCACCATCGTGATGACCACCAGAACGACAAGCACAGCGATGATGCCCAGCACCTGGGCCGGCATCCGGATTCGGGCCGGCGGCAACACGAAGATCGCCGCGACGGCCGCGCCCACCACCATTCCACCGACGTGGGCCCGCCAGTCGACTCCCGGGGCCATGAACCCGATCGCGAAGTTCACGGCCAGCAGGATGAGCACCTGGGTGATGTCGTAGCGCAGCTTCCGGCCCGCCACGACCAGCGCGCCCATGAGGCCGAAGATCGCTCCACTGGCTCCGACCGAGACGGTCATGACGTCAGAGAAGGCGTACGAGCACACGGCGCCGCCGAGGGCGGCCATCAGATAAAGCACCAGGTATCGCGAGTGACCGAGAACCCGCTCGAGTGAGGGGCCAAGGGCGTAGAGCACATACATGTTGAACGCGATGTGCAGCCAGCCTCCGTGCAGGAAGGCGCTAGTGACCAGACGCCACCACTCATTGTCGATGGCGATACTCGGCGGGAACATGCCCCACTGCGTGGCCGTCTGGTCGATGCCCGAGACCAGCATGAGCAGGAAGGCGAAGACATTGATGCCGATCAGGGCATATGTAACAGTCGGCTTCTCTACGGCCGGGGCACCGACGGATGTCTTGATGCGCGGCGCAGACGCCGCCGCGCCATGCACGCAGTCGGGGCACTGGAAGCCGACCGAGGCGCTGATCATGCAGTCAGGGCAAATCGGACGAGCACATCGTGTGCACTTCACGTAGCTGACGCGATCGGGGTGCCGGAAGCAGACAGGAGCCGGTGCAGGCGTGGTCACGCCGTCAGTGGCATCGGACATCTGAGGTATTCCCTGACTCGCAGTGGTTCCGCGAAACGCGGATCGACGGCCTCAGCCTAAGCGGTGAGCTCGGTCGCCTGCAGTTCGGCAACCAGCGACGTGCCTCGCCCGTCGAGGCCCGTCTCCCAGTGCCACTCACCGTGCATGGCGCGAGCCCAGGTCGTGACGAGAGTTGACCCGAGGCCGGAGATGGAGTCCACACTCACTCCGACGCCATCATCGGCGATCCTCACCGTGCAGCCCGTCGGCGTGCGAAGGATGCGGACGTCGACGCGAGAGGCGCCGGCATGTACGACGGCATTCAGCAGCCCCTGCTCGACGATGCGGTAGACAGCCAAGGGCAAACCGGAGCCGAGCACAACACGATCGAGGTCCATGGCCGGATCGACATCGACGTCAATGCCGATAACGGCCTCGAACTGCAAGGCGAGCTCCTCGAGCGCCGTCTGCAGGTCAATGTCCTCGAGGTTGGGGCTCAGTACGCGCGCAGCGCCTCGAACGTCGAAACTGCGCATCTGCTCGAGGCGACCGATCATCGGCTCGAGTCGTGCCCTACTTGCCGTGTCTAGATCCACCGAAAGTGCCTGCAACTCCAGGCAGCTGGTGATCAGGCCGGCCTGCACACGATCATGCAGGACGAGCGCGACCTGACGACGAGCTTCCTCATCGGCCGCGATGATCTGCACCTGCTGCTCGCGCGCGATCTCGAGTGCCGCCTCGATCTCACGTGCCTGAAGCTTCAGTCGTGTGGTGATGCTTCCGAGCACGGCCGCGACGAACCACAACACCAGGAACTGTCGAAGCAGGGTGATCGGGTACGCCTGAGTTCCCTCCGGCAACTGGGGTACGAACTCGACAACAGCGCGAATGGTCGGCACGACAAGTGCCATGACGATCAGCGGGACGATGTAGGACGCCCAGGACACCCCGCGGCGCTGCTGGATCTTCCTGGCGAGCACGGCGATGAGGCCGATGATGATGCCGGAGGCGATCGAGGGTACGGCGCCGCGCAAGTTGAATGCCCTGTCGGTCATGTACTGCTGGTTGTACACGCCCAGTGCAAACACGACGTAGAAGAGGGTCACGATCGACGCGAATGGCAGCGGCTGGAATTCATAGGGGCCGGCAGCACGTGCGATGCGGCGCATCATCGAGTGTCGTCCCAGGCCTGATCGCGCATGATGCGAAGGTAAGCCAGCACCGCACGCGTACGCAGATCACCACCCTCATCGCCCGGCACCAGCACTCGATAGGCCTTCGAGAGATCCTTGCGCACGGAGTCCTGTGTCAGGCCGAGGCGCTGTGCGATGTCGGGCGCCGAGAGCCCGGTGGCCGCGAGGGCCATCACCGCGCGCTGCCTGGGCGCGAGAGCCTCGAGAAGATCGCCGGCATCGTCTCCTTGTCGCACCTCTTCACTCATCAGGGCGATGCCGCGAGCCGTGGCACGGAGGATCTCGATCAGTTCGGCAACCTCCATCTCACCCGACTTCGGAATGAAGGACCAGCCCATGCGCTGGTTCTCCGGCACACGGCGGGCCAGGTTCTTGAGCGAGTGCTGCGAGTAGATGACGATTCCGAGATCGGGATTGATCTCGCGTAGGGCTAAACCCAGATCAATGCCATTGAGCTGATCGGCGCCCAGGGCAAGATCCAGCAAGGCCACATCGGCCTGCTGAACCTTGGCGGAGCCCAGAGCCTCCACGGCATCACCCGTGGACAGCGTCAGCTCGACGTCAGGAGACGAGGAGAGTGCGCGCGTCATGATCCCGCGCAGGGCGGGATCGTTCTCGACGTAGATCACTCGGGACGGACGCACGAGCAGAGTCTCCCAGGGTTGAATTCCCATTCCCTTGCCAGTTCACGTTTGTGCCCGGGAATGAGTGAGGGGGCCGGACCGTAGTCCAGCCCCCTCAAGAGTCAGATCGTGATCAGGAGCGATCGATGGTCACCGAGTTGATGACCACGTTCTCCTTCGGACGATCGTTCGCACCCACCGGGACAGCGGCGATCGCGTCGACGACATCGCGCGACTCCTGATCGGCAACCTCGCCGAAGATGGTGTGCTTGAAGTTCAACCACGTGGTCGGGGCCACCGTGATGAAGAACTGCTAGCCATTCGTGTTCGGACCGTCATTGGCCATGGCCAGCAGGTAGGGCTTGTCGAAGACGAGCTCGGGATGCGGCTCGTCCTCGAAGCGGTAGCCCGGGCCGCCGGTGCCGGTGCCCAGGGGGTCACCGCCCTGGATCATGAAGCCCGAGATCACGCGGTGGAAGATCGTGCCGTCGTACAGCGGCGCGGAGCTCTTCGCATTGAGCTTCGGATTTGTCCACTCCTTGGTGCCCTCAGCGAGCTCGGTGAAGTTGCGGACGGTCTTGGGAGCGTGATCAGGGAACAGGTTCACCTTGATGTCGCCCATGTTGGTGTGCAGGGTCGCAGTCGTTGTCATGCCGCAATCCTGTCATGCCCGCGGGATCCCGCAGCCACGGGTCTACAGCCCGTGCGCTGCCACGACCTCGTCGATGCGCACCTTCTGATGGGGCTGCAGTGGCTGATCGGGCAGGGTCGAGACGCCGCCCAGGGGATCCTCGACCCCGCTGCGCACGCCTGACATCTGCTCGAGCACAGCCACACCGCAATACGGCACGTAGAACGGCGAGTAACCGCCCTCGTGGGTCATCATGATGCGGCCCTCGCAGAGCTCGTCGGCTGCCTCCATGAGCACTGCTGTCATGTCGCGGTAGCCATGCGAGGTGACGATCATGCGGCCCAGCTGGTCGTAGACGCTGGCATCAAATCCCGAGGCCACGACGATCACCTGCGGCTTGAACCTGCGGAGCGCCGGAACGACCACGCGCTTCATCACCTCGACGTAGGCGCCATCACCCGAACCGGCCGGCAGGGGGATGTTGATCGCGTAGCCCTCGCCGGCCCCTTCGCCCTGCTCGGCAATGCTGCCGCTGTCACGCGGGTAGAGATCGTCCTGGTGAATGGAGATAGTGAGAACGCTCGGATCGTCATAGAAGATCGACTGCGTGCCATTCCCGTGATGGACATCCCAGTCGACAACGGCCACTCGCTCGATGCCGCGATTCGCGCGTGCGTGAGCGATGGCGATGGCGGCGTTCGCGAAGATGCAAAAGCCCATGCCGTTTCCACGACGCGCATGGTGACCCGGGGGTCGAATCAGTGCGTAGGCATTGGTCACCGTGCCATCGAGTACTGCGTCGATGGCGGCAATGGCGCCACCTGCGGCGAGTGCAGCAATCTCGTAACCACCATGGCCGAAGGGTGACTCGCCGTCACCGGCATCGCCACCCTTGACGTTCTGGCTCTGCTTCTTGATGTCCTCGAGGTGCTCCTTCGTGTGAATGCGAAGGATCTCCTCCACAGGAGCCGGGCGTGCCTCGATGCGAGTGAGGTGCTTAGCGAGGCCGGAGACTTCGACCAACGCAGCGAGGCGCACCTTGCTCTCGGGTGACTCGACATGCGTGTATGGCTGAACGAGACCGCCGGGCACCATCAAGCCTGCGTAGGTGCCCGTGTCATGCCAGCCGTACAACTCATTCCAGACAAACCCTGTTGCCATCTTCACTCCCCGCGGTCACGCCTGGCTTACGTCCAGGACTTCTCTTCCTGATTCCAGGCGCCACCGGGCAGCGAGCCCGGCTTCTGGAAGGCATCGAGCACGTTCTTCATCACCTGCGAGACGTTGTTCTCGAAACCGAACGACGGCAGTGCGCTCATCCACGCAATGGAGCCCGTCGAGAACACGGCGCCGTCGTTGGCCGCGGTGAAGTAGGTCATGTCAGCACGCACCGTGTCACTCTGCGTACCCAACGTGCCGGGATGATTGAACAGAATCTCCTCGACCACGCCCGCGTAGTTATCGCTCCAGCTGGTCGACGTCGCGAGCAGCTTGGTGTGCGGCGGCGTACCCAATTCAAGGTCGTAGCGCTCGGTCTCGAGGCCTGCTGCGCCACCGAGGGCCAGGCCGAAGTCGCCGAACACCTCACCCTCGACGCCGTCGAAGATCCACGACACTGACTTGTGGTAGCTGTCGGGCATGCGCTTGTACGGGTGACACTCGTCGAAACCCTGCGTGGTGAACCCGACACCGGTCAGTTTCTGCGGCGGACGTGCGCGATTGCGCCAGATGCCACCGCGCTCGGCGCTGGTCTGGTGGTAGTACTCGCCGGGCTCGGCCTGCCAGGCGCGCATGCCGGCCTCGCCCTTGCGGACCTCCATGAACTCAGGCTCGCCGTCACGGTACGAGATCACCCAGTAGAAGCCGTTGCCGCCGAGGTACATCAGGCGTCCGCCGTTGGCGACGTAGTCCTCGAGGTCGTTAAGGCCCTGCTCGCTCCAGTACTCCGGATGAGAGCCGGTCAGCACGACTGAGTAGTCCTTGAGCAGATCAGGATTCGCGGCGAGATCGTGATCGGTCGCGACGTCGTAGTTGTAGTTCTTGTTCTCCAGCCAGGCGATCGTCGACAGGTCACGCGGGAACTGCCACGTGGTGCCGATTGCCGAGCTACGCCACTTCGGACGAATATTCAGGATCGGGCGCTTCCATGAGGTGTAGCAGACGCCTGCACCATCAGCCCAGTGGTCGTAAGTCGAACGGCCGTACTTCGGATCCTGGTAGTAGTCGGCTTCCTTCTCGGTCAGCACCGCGGCGTGCGCGAGGATCGCCTGCCCGACCGGTACGTGATGCACGATCATCTCGTTGGCGTATGCCAGGTAGGAGTTGGTCGGCATCAGGTACAGGATCGGCGCTGTCGCCTTCGTCGGGCGAATGAAGAATGGGATGTGATCCTCGACCTCGCCGATTGTCACGCGCGCTGCATAGGCGCCGCTTCGGGTGCCGACCGGGATCGTCCAGCTGAACGTGGCATCCCATTCGCAGTCCATCACCGCGTCGTCATGGAAGGCGATTCCGCCGTACTCACTGTGAGCCACGCGCCAGTCATCGTGCTTGCCCGACCAGTTGTAGCCCGTCATCGCGCGCACCGGGCGCTGAATTCCCAAGCCGTGCAGGCCATTCGGACCCTGATCGCGCACGACGTCGTCGATGCCATCGGGGCCGTAGCCGTCAGTCGTATCCCAGAAGACCAGCGGGTCGGCCACAATGCCGCCGTTGTCAGCAAGCGCCTTCATCTCATCAAGCGTGAGTGCGCGACCGACGATTCCGCTGCGGTCGATCTTGCCGTTGTACTTGAAGTCACGGAAGGCTCCGCGCATCGCGGCGGAGTTGGTGGCGGCACCCCAGTAGAACGGGCTGGATGCGACAGTCGGGCTGACTCGCAGCTTCTGCTCGACGGTCGAAGCGTGATCGAAGGGCGCCACGCGACCGAGGCGGCCGTTGTAGGGGTTGACCACTGCTTGCTGGTGCAGCACTGTCTTTCCGGACTTCGCATCGAAGCTGGCCGCGACGAAATACCAGGTGTGATGCACGAGCGGGATCTCGGAGGCGATCTCGTCGGAGTCCTTGCCATTGGCAACCCAGAAAGCGAGACGACTGTGCGCGTCGATGCCCAGTGCGTAGCCCGCGTTCTCGGGGAGCGAGTAACGGCCCAGCAGTACCTGGCGTCCATTGCTGGGCATCGTCGGGAAGATGAACGAGTAGATGGTGAAAGAGTCGGTGAGGCCCAGCAGGTTGCGTGCATCCTCGACGATCACGGCATTGCCGTCATTGACGAACTGCTTGGTCACGGCATGTGAACCTGAGAGGTCGGAGGGGATGAGCTCCTCGATGAAGCCGGGGCCCTCGGGGTGCTCGTCACCGTGGATCAACCGCACGATCTCGACCTGCGCCTGCAGGGCATTGTCGACACTGACCTGGAAGTTGACGGTGTTGCCCGGCGCGTAGCTCACCTTGTCGGTGTATCCGGTGATGGAAATCGTGGCCATCGTTACTCAGCTCCCGTCATGATGCCTTCAGATCGTTGATACGCCGCATGAACACAGCGTGATAGGCCTCATCTAGTGACCCATAGGTCTTGTCGTCGACGATGCGCGGCGGAACTCCCGGCATACCGCTGAGCGCCACCACGCGGTAACTCTGGAACGGCACCTCGGTGTACACCGCGTACTTATCGGGAAGTGGTCCCTTGCGGAAGTAGTTCAGGATCCGCTCGAGGTGATCGGAGTGCTGGCCCAGGGGAGAGCGACGGTGCTCCTCGATGATCTCCGGGGTTATCCAGCCTCGCAGCTTCTCCCGCAGTTCACGCTCGAACGTGCGACCCGCGATGATCGACTTGTCGTGGATATCCGGTGCCTGCTGCGGCAGGAACTCCGCGTATTTAGTGGTCTGAGCCGCCCGGTGCAGCGCCTGACGACGCGTGCGGATCTCGCGCATCTGCTCCTTGAGACCGAAGAGTCCGTTGCGCGTGTAGAGCACCGACAGCAGTGCGAGAGCACCGGCGAGAACGATGCGCCAGGGTCCCCAATCAGTGAACCACTGAGTGATGCCGACCACGATCACGGTGCCGATGACTGCACCTTCGGCCCGGCCCAGGCCGCCAATGACGATCATGGCGAGCATCAGCAGCAGGAGATCAAGGCTGAAGATCTGAAGCGAAGTGCCGCCGATGTACGTCGAGTAGAAGGCGCCGAGCGCACCGAGCACGCCCGACGCGACCATGAACACGATCATCCGGGCGCGCTGCCAGTCGATACCGATCGCGGAGGCGAATGACTCGTCCTCCTTGGAGGCCGATGCCGTCTTGAGCAGCAGGCCGATGCGACCGCCGTTGATCCAGCGGAAGACCCCGAGTGCGACGAGCAACGCAATGAAGGTGGTCAGGAAGGCAAGGGTCTGGCCGAGGCGCGTGGTGAGCATGTCGGAGGGCACGATGCGGCCGGCGCCGAAGAGCGCGCCATTGAACTTTCCGCCCAGTGCCTCGTTCTGCGTGACGAAGTTGCGGCAGAACTCGGAGAGGCCGAGGGTCAGAAGTGCGTAGTACAGGCCGTCGAGTCGGCGGGCGGGCAAGCTGATGAGGAAGCCCATGGCAATGCCGAGCGCTAGGCCGACGAGCAGCATCAAGGGCCAGGGCAGCCCGAAGGTGATCGAGAGGTAGGCCGCACCATACGAACCAACACCCACCGTGGCCAATGTCGCGAATGACTGAAGACCGGCGGTTCCCATGATCAGGGTCCACATGACATTGATCGCGGCGTAGATGCAGATGATGCCGAAGAGCGAGAGGAAACGCTCCGATCCGACTGCGGTCGGGATTGCCACCAGCAGGAAGAGACCAAAGAGCCAGAACAGCGGCTTCTTGTCAGTGAGCACGACCTCGCGCTTCAAGGTCTTCGGATTGAACTGGCCGGAGAGCTTGAGGACCGATCTCTTCGAGCCGAAGTAGCGACGGCGGCGCAGCACGCGATCGGGGCGGGCCGGCCAGGCCGGGCGCCAGGCGCGGCGACCGACAAGGTGCTTGGTCTGAGGAGAGCTAGCTGCCTTACTCACGGACATCCTCCAGAAGGCCGCCGAGTCCGCGCGGGCGGAAGACGAGGATCAGCACGACGATGCCGAAGAGGACGAACGGCACCAGCGACTGAGCGAGGTATCGAGCGGTGAGCGCCTCGGCGAGGCCGACGATCGCGGCGGCGATCACGGTGCCCGGGATTGACCCCAGGCCGCCGGCCAGCGAGATGATCAGGCCTACGGTCAGCGGCTGCACGCCGGAAGTCGGGCTGACGAAGAAGGTCTGGGCAAGCATGACTGAAGCGAGACCGGTGAGAGCTCCGGAGATCGCGAGCACTCGCATGCCCGTGACTCGCTCGGAGACGCCGACCACGGCGGCACCGAGCGGATTCATCATCATCGCGCGCATCTGCAGGCCGGCGCGGCTGCTGCGCATCCACATGATCACGGCGGTGAGCATCAAGGTCGCAATGACGATGGCTCCGAGCTGGCTGTAGGAGACTCCGCCGGAACCGATCTCGATACGACCGGTGCCGAAGATCGGCGGAAGCGGCTTGCTTTGCGGGCCGAAGAAGATCAGCCAGAGCTGCGTGCCGATGAGGCTGATGGCCAAAGTCGCGATCAGGCCGCGGGTTCGGAAGTTCGCGCGATCCTGAAGTGGAAGGAAGGCAATCGATCCGACGAAGAGGCCGGCGATTGCCGAGCCTGCCATGCCGGAGATCAGCAGGCCGATCGACATCACGGGGCCTTCAGTGATGCCCAGGTTCGTCAGCGTTTGCGCGTAGAGATACGCGGCATACCCACCTGCGGTGAAGATGAATCCCTGCGCCAGGTTCAGCATGCCGATGCTGGCCCAGGTGAACGAGATGCCGATAGCCACCAGGCCGTACATGGACGCCAGCACCGCGGCGCTGATGATGAGTTCGATCATCAGTGCATCCCTCCTGCGGCAGGAGGAACATCGCCGAGTGCCTCGCCGACATCGAGCTTGATCTCGCCGGCGTGCATGCCGAGCATGCGATCAACGCGACCTTCGAGAAGCGGCAGGTTCTGCTCGGCGATGATCATGGCTCCCTCGCCGATATCGATCTCGCACAGCGCGGCCACCAGGCCCATCGAGATCTTGGGAGCCAGACCGAGGGAAGGCTCGTCAACCAGGTAGAGCTTGGAGTCGGACATCAGCGCGCGGCCCACGGAGACCATGCGGCGCTCACCGCCCGAGAGCGTGCCGGCACTCTGCTTGAGCAGCTTTCCCAGAGGCGGGAACACATTGATCACGCTGTCGCGACGGCGCTTGCGTGATCGCCATGAAGCACTTGTGTATGCACCGCTGTCGAGGTTGTCCTTGACCGACAGGCCCGGGAAGATCGCATCGCCCTGGGGTGCGAGTGCGATACCGCTGCGCACGATGCCCGGCGTCTTTCGACCGACACCGTGAGTGCGACGTCCGCCGATCTCCTTGCCCTCGAAGATGATCGAGCCGTCCTGCCATCCGGTCAGGCCCACGATCGTGCTGAGCAAGGTGGTCTTCCCGTGCCCATTCAGGCCGACCAGGCCGAGGCGTTCGCCCGGCTCGACAGTGAGGTCGAGATCGTGAAGAACCCGCATCGGGCCGTAACCGGCGGAGATGCCGGTGAGCTGGAGAATCGACATCAGCTGATCACCAAGTTCCCTTCGAGATCAGCGTTGATCGGTACGTCGAAGTAGGCAGCACGCACCTCGGGGGAGGTGAACACGGTCTCGGGCGGTCCTTCGGCGATGATGTGGCCGACGTCGAGAACGAGCACCTTTGACGCCACCATTGCGAGAAGCTCGATACGATGCTCGATCAGCAGCACGGCAACGCCGTATTCCTGCGAGAGCTTGCGCACGACGAGATCGATCTCGTCGATCTCCGAACCGGTGAGGCCCGAGGCAGGCTCGTCAAGCAGAACAATCTGGGGATCGCGGAGCAGCAAGCAGGCAAGCATGAGCTTGCGCCGCTCGAGGGTTTCGAGAAGTGCGGTGGGCGCATCGAGTGGCGTGCGCATGCGTACGAATTCCGCTGCCCACTCGACCGTGAGTCGAGCCGGGTACGGCTTGTACGCCTTGCGCGCGGCCTTGAGGGTCTCGGCCACTGTCAACGTGGCCGGCACGATTGGGCGCTGGTAGCTGCGCACCAGGCCGAGCTCGACGCGCTTGCGCATCGGAAGCTTGCGAATGGACGTGCCGTTGAGAAGCACGTCACCGCCGTGATTGAGCTGGCGGCCGGAGAGAACTTCGAAAAGGCTGGTCTTGCCGGCCCCATTGGGGCCGGCAAGACCGACAACCTCTGCCTTGCTCACATCGAGTGACACGCCTTCGAGAATGCGACGTCCGCCGAGTTCAAGCGTGATGTCGGTGCAGGAAAGAAGTGTCATGTGATGCGGTGTCCTACTACATCCAGGGCTGGGCGACGAAGTCTGCTTCGTTGTCGCCAGCCGGTGCGATCGTGGTGTGCTTGCCACCCTGCACCTGGTAGAAGTAGTGGGTCACGCCTGCTCCAGCGTCAGCAACCTGATCCGGGTATACCGGCGTCGCGCCCTTCGAGAAGTCCAGGAAGCCGGTAACACCGTTGGTCGGATTCGCGGCAATGAACTCGTTCACTGCCTTGAAGTCGGCCGGATCAACGTTCTTCCACGCATTGGCAAGGACGTTGACCATGTCGTAGCACCATGCCGGGTAGACCATGCCCATGGTGACGTCATCGACACCATATGCAGCCTGGTAAGCCGCACGGAAGGCCTTGTCCTCCTCAGAGGTGTTTCCGGTACCGATGACAGTGCCCCATACGTAGCCCTCGGCTGCCGGGCCTGCGATCTGCAGGTACTCAGGCTGCGACGGGCCATACTGCAGGTAGACCAGCGAGCCCTTGACGGGATCAGCGGCGAACTGCTGCGAGAACGAGGCCAGCTCTGCACCGATCCAGTGATCGACCATGATCACGCCGGCATCGGATGCCTTCAGCTTCGAGATGACCGGGGCCCAGTCCTTGGTACCTGCAGTGATGTCGATGACCTCACCGAGGGTCCACTTGCCGCCGGATGCCTCGATCGCAGCGATGGTGGCATCAGCGATGTTCTTGTTGTACGCCGTGTCGCCGCGAACGATGTCGACCTTGTTGTTCTTGGGCGTCCACTTGCCCGAGTCGGAAATCTCGGTCAGGAACACCGGAAGGCCGGTGCCGTAGTAGGTCTCAGCGGGGTCGGAGAAGTAGTTGCCGTACTTGACCGGATCCGACTCGCGCATCTTCTGCGCATCAATGTTGGTGTCGCCGCTCATGTACGGAGCTCCGTAGGCGGCAGCTGCGTCAAGGGCGGGCGGCGGGATGATGACGAAGGGGCTGACGATGGCGCTCACATTGTCGCCGGTCAGCTTCTGGAAGCCGGCGGTGATGCCCTCGGGCGAGAGGATGTCGATGTCGGTGACATCGAGTTCAAGCGGGCGGCCATTGACGCCGCCTGCGGCGTTGACCTGGTCAACGGCGAGCAGTGCGCCGTTCCAGCAGTCCTTGTGGTCGGCAATGCCTGCCGGACCGGACTGCGCGATCGCAGCGCCGATGACGATCGGCTCACCGCTTGCTGCTGCGCCGGATGCGGCGGCCGAGCCTGCGGGTGCTGCGGATGATTCAGACGAGCTTGAGCTGCCACCACACGCCGCAATGAGCATTGCGGTCGTGGCGATGACACCTGCTGATGCAATCAGACGACGGTTCACTGAGCCTCCACAAAAGGGACAAATGCGCACGGTGGCGCAGGGTGAGCCAAGAGTCGTCCTCGTCTGGGCCGCTGACCATACGTAGAAATACGCATATTGCGAGATTTTTGATTTCTGTTCGGTTACGAATGATTGATTCGAGGTGAATTGCCTGCGGCACTCTCTGCGCCACTGCCAGCATGCCCTCGTGACCACTGTGACCGTCGCCGATGCCATGAGCGCTGTCGCGACCGTGGGTGCCATCACCTCGGACACCGGCAGCGTGAACGAGCGGGCGACGGCGATCCTCGCGGAACTTCAAAGGCTCGTGCCCTTCGAGGCAGCGGAGATCGTGTCCATTAACCCGATTACCCATGAATCGGTGCAAATTGCCTCGGAGGGGTACACCCAGCAGGTACTCGACGACCTCCACAGCCCGCAGTTCCACGACATCATGAATGCCCTTCGGCTCCCAGAGACCGGCAAGCCCGTGCGCATGCGTGATCTGCCCGGAGATCCACTCGACAACTGGGCCGTGGCTGACGTGCTGTACCCGGCGGGCTACGCCGAGGGCATGACCATGTGCCTGCGCACCCCCGACGGACGCTTCACCGGCGTCATCAACCTCTCTACCCTGAGCACTGAGCATCCGAGTGACATCGCGCGGGATGCGATCGCCCACCTGTGTGCCACCCTCGGCAATCTGGTCGACCCCATGCAGTCGGGCAAGTGGATCTCGATGCTGCTCGGTGCGGGAAGTATGGCCATCGGTCTCGATGCGGCCGGCGAGACCGTGAGTATCCCCGGGCTTGCCGGGCACAAGCTGCTGCAGAGCGGCACTGACCTTCTGCAGGTGGCCCAGAGATCTGCCGTGCACAACTCGTGGGGTTCATTCGTGTGGCCCGACGAGGAGGACTGGTTCCGGGTGCGCGTCGTGCCGTGCAAGGGTGAGCAGCCGATCAGCACTGTCATCAGTCTCGACGCCATCGACATCGGCCCATTGACCCGTCGCGAACTTGAAGTACTCACGCTTGCTGCCGAGGGTCTGTCCAATGGCGAGATCAGTGAAGCGCTCGTGATCAGCAGCCGCACGGTCACCACGCACGTTGAGCACATTCTCGACAAGCTCGATGCGCCGAACCGCGCAGCGGCTGCCTCGTACGCACTTCGCGAGGGCTACATCCTCGGCAAGGTCGATCGTCACGACCGCTAGGCCCGATTGACCGACAGGACTTCGCCCGTCAGCACCTCACTCGGAAAATAGAAAGCCCGCCCGAAGGCGGTCTTTCCTCTTGTGGAGCTTAGGAGATTCGAACTCCTGACATCTGCCTTGCAAAGGCAGCGCTCTACCAGCTGAGCTAAAGCCCCGTGTGTGTGAAGACTGACTAACGCAGATCAGGCTCGATGGTCGCTTCCGACCACAGATCCTGCTCTGCCTTATTCGCCGTGATCTGGCGGTACACGACATAGCCGATGCCAGCCAGCAGCACGATAAGCAGCAGTTTCTTCACGTGGGCCCAGGAGGACTTGAACCTCCGACCTCTTCCTTATCAGGGAAGCGCTCTAACCAGGCTGAGCTATGGGCCCGAACGGGGTCAAACAATACCCAGTGCCCCATGGAGCCGTCCAACTGACCTCGCACCGACCCTGGCAGGGCGCTCCCACTGCCTCGATCCGCCTATCAGTCGTCGCTCAGGACGACTTCGATTCCGCCGGTCAGGCCGACACTGAGGTTGTACATCACCGCGAAGAGGCCGGCGAAGATCGAGACCAGGACGATCTCGACTGAGGCGATGACCACGGTCGCGCCCACGACGGTGGGCAAGCTCAGC
>JBPCSY010000034.1:0-4682 GCA_051006695.1 Candidatus Nanopelagicales bacterium | reverse complement strand
GATCGAGGGAACGGAAGAAGCCGGACTCTCGTACGAGGGTGCGACGCGATCGCTGACCGGCGTGGTCGCACCAGCACTCGTGGTCGATATCGGTGGCGGCTCGACTGAGTTCGTGCTCGGCGAGCAGTCCGTTAGCGTGAACATCGGCTGCGTGCGCATGACCGAGCGGCATCTTCACTCCGATCCGCCGGCTGCGACCGAGATCGCACATGTCCGCCTGGATCTCGAGGCGGCCATGCGCCGGGCAGCGGAGTCAGTTGACCTCCGGGCAGCCGGCACTCTCGTCGGCGTCGCCGGCACGGTCACTACGGTCGCCGCCCGAGCTCTCGGCCTGGATTCGTACGACCCGAAGATCCTGCACGGCGCGATCATCGAGCGCGAGCCGCTGGAACACGCCATCGCCGACCTCGTCGCCATGAGCCGGGCCGAGCGGGCTGCCCTGCCCTACATGCACCCGGGCCGGGTCGATGTCATCGGCGGCGGAGCCTTGGTGCTGGGTGCCGTGATCGAGGCCGTGGGCCTGCCCACGCTGACGGTCTCGGAATGCGACATTCTCGATGGCATCGCTTACAGGCTGGCTGCCGCAACGGCCTGAATCAATCAGCCCCCTTACATGTAAACGCTTGTGGGTGCCCTAGCCTCCTCCCTAGACTCGGGGGCCGATCAAGGAGGATTCGTGGGCATCACCATTCGGGACGTCGCCGAGGCGGCAGGAGTCTCCACCGCGACCGTGTCGCGCGCCCTGCGCGGGCTGCCGAATGTCGATGAGGCCACCCGAGCCCGAGTGCAGGCGATCGCCGCTCAGCTCGACTACGTGATCTCGCCGAGTGCCTCGCGCCTGGCCAGTGGCCGCACTGGCAGCATCGGCGTGATCACCCCCTACATCTCGCGCTGGTTCTTCTCCACCGTTCTCTCCGGGGTGGAGGGCGTACTGCAGAACGCCGGCATGGATCTTCTGCTGATGAGCATTTCGACGGCTGACGCTCAGCATCGACTTCCTCCGGCACCGCGCCTGCGCCGACGGGTAGATGGCGTGCTGGCCATCTCGATTCCGCCGGATGATCCCCAACTCGACGAGGTCATTGAACTAGGGATGCCCACGAGCCTGATCGGCACGGCCAAGGAGGGCGTGGCCGGCGTGACAATCGATGACGTGCAGGCGGCACGCACCGCGACCCAGCATCTGCTCAACCTCGGCCACACCCGCATCGGCGTCATCAGCGGACATCTCATCGATGCTCCCTTCACGGCTGAGCACGATCGATTCCGTGGCTTCCGCGAGACCATGGAGGAAGCAGGTCTCGAGATCGATCCGCTGCTCGAAGCATTCGGGTACTTCACTGTGACAGGCGGCGAACAGGCCATGACCGCACTGCTGACCCATCGCAATCGACCAACGGCCGTCTTCGCGATGTCTGATGAGATGGCTTTCGGCGCCATGCGTGCCATGCGCTCCCACGGACTCACCCCGGGCAAGGACATTTCGATCATCGGCATCGACAACCACGATCTCTCCGAACTGCTCGATCTCACGACGGTCGCGCAACCGGTATTGGATCTCGGTCGAGTGGCCGCTGAGGCGCTGTTAGTGCAGATCCGCTCGGGCAGTGGCTCGACGCGCCCCGATAGTTTCGTCCTCCCGACGCAGTTGATCGTGCGTGGCTCGACCTCCCCGGTGTCGTGATGCGCCCGTGGTGGCACGCGGCCGCGATCTATCAGGTATACCCGCGTTCCTTCCGTGACGGAAACGGAGACGGCCTGGGTGACTTACGCGGAGTCGAGGAGAAACTTCCGTATTTGAAGACCCTCGGCGTCGATGCAATCTGGCTCTCGCCCTTCTATCCTTCGCCGCAGCACGACTCCGGGTACGACATCGCTGATCCGCGGGATGTCGATCCGATGTACGGAACGCTGGCGGATGCCCAGTCCTTGATCGAGGTCGCGCACACACAGGGGATCAAGGTCATCGTCGACGTCGTACCCAATCACGCATCGGTCGAGCACCCCTGGTTTCGTGAGGCGCTGGTCTCGAAGCCAGGTTCGGCAGCACGCGCGCGCCTTCACTTCCGTGATGGCCGTGGTGAGGGTGGTAGTGAGCCGCCGACGAACTGGATGAGCATGTTCGGCGGCTCAGCCTGGACTCGCATCACCGAGCCCGACGGCACTCCAGGCCAGTGGTACCTCCACATCTTCGATTCCTCCCAGCCGGATTACAACTGGAGTAACCCCGAGGTTCGCGAAGACTGGCTGACGACCCTGGCCTTCTGGCTCGATCGTGGTGTCGACGGATTCCGTGTTGACGTTGCCCTGGGCCTCGCGAAGGACATGGACTATCCGGAGATCGACAACCCCGAGGGTCTCGTGCAAGCCCTTCGTCTCGACCTCGATAACGACTCCGCCGAAGTGACGGCCATGCGGGCCAAAGTCACGAACTCGGCAATCTTCGATCGTGATGAACTGCAGGAAATCTACCGCGGCTGGCGCGAGGTGATGAATCGTTACCCGGGTGACCGCATGGCAGTGGCCGAGGCGTGGGTCACGCCCGAGCGTGCTGCGATGTACGTCGGTGGTGACACCCTGCATCAGATCTTCAATTTCGAGTTCCTGTCGATTCCCTTCGATGCCTCCCGGATCTGCGCCGTGGTGCAGCGCACGCTTTCCGAACTCAACGTGGTGAAGGCCCCGGCGACCTGGGCGCTGTCCAATCACGACACCCCGCGCGTGGTCAGCCGCCTTCTGGCGCCGGGCGTCGATGAGGAGATCGCGCGCACGGCAGCACGGTCACTTGCATTGATCGGCCATTGCCTGCCCGGCTCGATCTATGTGTATCAAGGAGAGGAACTCGGCCTCGCCGATGCGCCGATTCCTGACGCGTCGCGCCAGGATCCGGTGTGGTTCCGCACGAATGGCGAGCAACTCGGGCGCGATGCCGCACGTGTGCCGCTGCCGTGGTCGGGAGGTCAGCCCCCGTATGGATTCTCGGATTCGTCGGACGCCACGACTTGGCTGCCGCAGCCGGATGACTGGGCAGAGTTCACGGCGGTGGCCGAGTCCGAGGATCCGGACTCCACGCTCTCTCAGTATCGGCAGATGCTTCGGCTGCGGCACGAATTGCCTGCATTCGCTGATCTCGAGCACACCTCGATCGACGAAGTGATGCCGGGCGTAGTGCGGGTTACTCGCGGCGATGACTTCACCTGCCTGGTGAACTGCACGAACGCCGAGATCACTATCGATGCGTCAGGTCGAATTCTCGTGGCAAGCCACCGAGATGTGACAGCCGACGGAGGGTCACTGACCCTGCCGCCGGCTGCCGGAGCCTGGCTGCTCTCGTAGTTCTACGACAGGCGCTTCTGATCGCCCTCGGCATCGAAGATATAGGTGCGCGACGGCGAGACCTTCACGATCGTGCCGAGGGCCGGCGTCGCCTTGCCGCGTGCCACGAGATCGACGGCCTCACCGCGATCGTTGACCGCAGTGCCGTAGATGAAGGTGTCGGCGCCGAGGTTCTCGACGAGAGTGACGGTCATCTCGATGCCGTCGTCGGCGAGGTGCAGATCCTCGGGGCGGAAGCCCACGAGCACGCGAGAGCCTGCCGCGCGTGCGAGCGCATCGCGCTCAGCAGGCAGAGTGTGGTCCTTCATCGCCACGCCATCGGATGTGATGCCGGCGTTGATGAGGTTCATCGACGGTGAGCCGATGAATGCTGCGACGAAGGCATTGCTCGGCTCGTTGTACAGCTCAGCGGGCGTACCCACCTGTTGGAGAACTCCGAGCTTGAGAACTGCGACGCGATCACCCATGGTCATGGCTTCGACCTGATCGTGCGTAACGTAGAGGGTCGTGGTGCCGAGACGCTTCTGCAGTGCGGCAATCTGAGTACGAGTCTGCACGCGCAGCTTCGCATCGAGATTCGACAGCGGCTCGTCCATCAGGAAGATCTCGGCATCGCGCACGATCGCGCGACCCATGGCCACGCGCTGACGCTGGCCGCCCGAGAGCTGCTTGGGCTTGCGATCGAGCATCGTGGTGAGGTCGAGAAGCTGAGCGGCGCGCTCCACTTTCTCGTTGATCTCGGCCTTCGGCATCTTGCGCAGGGCCAGGCCGAAGCCGATGTTCTCGCGCACGGTCATGTGCGGGTAGAGCGCGTAGCTCTGGAACACCATGGCGATATTGCGATCACGCGAGGGCAGGTCATTGACCACGCGATCGCCGATGAGCAACTCGCCGTCGGTGATCTCCTCGAGACCGGCGATCATGCGCAGGGCCGTGGTCTTGCCGCAGCCGGAGGGGCCCACGAGCACGAGGAACTCGCCATCCTGGACATCGATGCTGAGGTCCTTCACGGCGTGGAAGCCGTTGTCGTAGACCTTGTCGATGTCCCGCAGGATCAGTTCAGCCATTGTCGTTGCCCTTCCTTCGTGGTGTGTTTCCCTGAAGCGTGATGGTCATGACAGCCGCCAGATGCCGGCGCCTGCCGCGGGGATGTCGATGACGGCGTGCCCGGCCGAGGTCTCGGCCGTGAACCCGAAGACCCACTCGAGTGACGTGGCATTGAGATCGGCCTGCGGGTTGCGAATCGTCTCGGACTGACCGCGCGCGACGACGACGAGCAGGGTCTCGTCGGGATGCTCGCGCAGGAAGGCGATCGAGTCGGTGCCCGCATGCACCCAGCGCAGGCC
>JBPCSY010000033.1:0-2824 GCA_051006695.1 Candidatus Nanopelagicales bacterium | reverse complement strand
GGTTCGCAGGGCGAGCCGATGGCCGTGCTCTCGCGCATCGCCAATCGCGATCACGCGATCAGTGTCGGTCCGAATGACACCATCGTGCTGGCCTCGTCCTTGATCCCCGGTAACGAGAACTCGGTCAACCGGGTGATCAATGGCCTGACCAAGCTCGGCGCGACCATCGTGCATAAGGGCCATGCGCTCGTGCACGTGTCAGGCCACGCCTCTGCGGGTGAACTGCGCTACGTCTACAACATCGTCAAGCCTCGCTACGCCTTCCCGGTGCACGGTGAATGGCGTCACCTGCGTGCCAATGCCGCGATCGCGAACAGCGTCGGCATCGATAACCAACACGTGATCCTCGCTGATGACGGTGTCGTGGTGGATCTGGTCGACGGTGTGGCCCGCACGGTGGGCTACCACCCGGTGGGCTTCGTCTACGTCGATGGTTCCAGCGTCGGCGATGTCACCGAGACCCTGCTCAAGGACCGTCGGGTGCTGGGGGAGTAGGGGTTTATCTCGATCTTCGCAGCAGTCGACATGGTCGATTCGAAGGTCGTGGCCGGCCCCGAGATCCACGCCCGGGGCCTGGGCCTGGCCGATCACGAGTTCGAGCCGGTGCTCGAGAAGGTCCGCGAAATCCTTGAGTCAGCTCTTCGTGAGGGCCAGAACGACCCCCATGACCTCCAGCAGCGGGTCCGCCGTGAGGTGGGCAAGTGGGTGAGCACGAAGCACCGGCGGCGGCCGATGATCGTGCCGGTGGTGATTGAGGCGTAGCGAGGAGTGAGCGTCCACCGCCCCGCAGGGGCGAGTGGACGTGAGCCCCGGAGCGACGCCTCCCTAGGGAAGTGGCATAGGGGAGTGGCGTGGGGGGAGCCCCCGCGGACGACACGCCCGTTGTTGCGCGTGTGACTACCGTGACTCGTGGGGCATCACCCCTAGGCTGCCTCCATGGCTTCCCGCACGTCTGCGCCTGCCCGAAAGGCAGCCCGCGGATCTTCCCCCAGCGACCGCACGCCCGCGTCCTCCCGCAAGGCGTCCTCACGTCAGAGTGCAGCCAAGCGACCGGCGGCCAAGAAGAAGGCGGCCGCCCGCAAGCCCGCTGCAGGACCTGGTCCGCTGGTTCGAGCCCTGCACGGCGCCGGTCGCGGACTGAGCGTCGCCTGGGTCGCCACTGCTCGGATGACCGGCAATGCCACCCGCGCAATCCGCCGCGGGGATCATGAGAGCGACCCCGAGCTGCACCGCGACGGCCTGGGCCTGACCCTGCTGGTGCTCGCCTGCGCTGCGATCGCCACGATCTGGTTCGGATTCGACACCTGGTTCGTCTCCTGGATGCCCCTGCTGGCCGGCGCTTTCCTCGGAGCACTGGACTGGGCCCTGCCGATCATCCTGATCGCGCTGGCCTGGCGCGTTCTTCGTCATCCCGATGATCGTGCGACCACGGGTCGACGCATCATCGGCGGCACCATGACCGTGATCGCTGTGCTTGGCCTCTGGCACGTGATCTGCGGTATCCCGACTCCGAGTGACGGCGCCTTTGCGATGGACAGCGCCGGCGGGGTCATCGGCTGGATCGTCACCGCGCCGCTGTCGTCGGCCATTGGCCCGATCATCACCGGTCTGCTGCTGCTCGTGCTCCTGGCCTTCGGACTGCTCGTGCTCACCGGCACCTCCTTTGAGTCACTGCGCGAGGGCGGGAAGGCCTTGTTCGCCTGGCTGCGTCACGGCAATGGCGGTCGCGAGAGCATCGAAGAGTTCGACGGCGATGAGGACATTGCCGCGTCTCTCGGCGAGCTCGCGGGCGACGAGCCCTTCATCACTCCGATCGCGGAGGAGGATGAGGAGCGCCCGGCAGCGATCCTGATGGCAGGCGTCACCCCTGCAGAACCGACCGCTGATGTTGCGCACACCGTGGCGATCGAGGGCCACAGTGCACGTCATGCCACCGTGGCGATTGCCAAGCCCTCGGCGACGCCGGCACCCAAGCCCAAGCAGCTTCCGCTGTCGGGCAATGTCGTCTTCACCCTGCCTGACATGGGCATGCTCAAGCAGGGCCCTGCTCACAAGACCGCGACCAAGGTCAATGACCAGGTCGTCACTGCACTCACCGAGGTCATGGAGCAGTTCGGCATCGATGCGACCGTAACCGGCTTCATGCGCGGTCCGACAGTCACGCGGTACGAAATCGAGCTCGGTCCGAGCGTGAAGGTCGAGCGTGTCACTGCGCTGAGCAAGAACATCGCCTACGCCGTGGCCAGTGCCGATGTGCGCATTCTCAGTCCGATCCCGGGCAAGAAGGCCATCGGCATCGAGATCCCGAATACCGACCGCGAACTCGTGGCGCTCGGTGACGTACTGCGCAGCAAGACTGCCGTCTCCGAGCATCACCCGATGGTCGTCGCACTGGGCAAGGATGTCGAGGGCGGATTCATCGTCGCCAACCTCGCGAAGATGCCGCACATCCTGGTGGCCGGCGCAACTGGTGCAGGCAAGTCCAGCTGCATCAACTCGCTGATCACCTCGATCCTCATGCGTGCGACCCCGCAGGAGGTGCGCATGATCCTGGTCGATCCCAAGCGCGTGGAGCTCACCGCCTACGAGGGCGTTCCTCACCTGATCACTCCGATCATCACCAACCCGAAGAAGGCCGCTGACGCTCTGCAGTGGGTTGTCAAGGAGATGGACCGTCGCTACGACGATCTCGCTCACTTCGGCTTCCGTCACATCGATGATTTCAACAAGGCGGTGCGCTCGGGCAAGGTCACGCCGCTGCCGGGCAGTGAGCGCGTTCTCGAGCCGTACCCGTATTTGCTTGTCATCGTCGACGAGTTGGCTG
>JBPCSY010000032.1:0-2563 GCA_051006695.1 Candidatus Nanopelagicales bacterium | reverse complement strand
GGTCGACACCCTCGTGAACCTGTGCGGCCAGATCGCCGGCCGTTCATTCTGCGCCCTGGGCGATGCGGCAGCGACTCCCTACCCGGCTGCGCTCAAGTACTTCCGCGATGAGTTCATCGCGGCAACCTCCACCTCTGCAGATGAGCAGTTCGATCCGGTGGCGTCCTACGTCTTTGCGGGAGCGGTAACCCGATGACCATCACGAACAGCACCAGCTCCGATCTCGCAGCTGTCGAGACCATCACGGTCGTCATCGACGGCGTAGCAGTCGAGGTGCCCAAGGGCACCCTCGCCATCCGTGCGGCTGAGCTCATCGGCACTGAGATTCCGCGCTTCTGCGATCACCCGCTGCTCGATCCGGTCGCGGCCTGCCGCGCCTGCCTGATCGAGGTCGAGGGGATGCCCAAGCCGCAGCCGGCCTGCGCGCAGGTCGTCAGCGATGGCATGGTCATCCGCACCCAGAACTCCTCCGAGGTAGCGGCCGAGGCACAGGCTGGCGTGATGGAGTTCCTGCTCTTGAATCACCCGCTCGACTGCCCGGTGTGCGACAAGGGCGGCGAATGCCCGCTGCAGAACCAGGCGATGTCGGTTGGCCGCCCCGAGTCGCGCTTCACCGAGGAGAAGCGCACCTTCGAGAAGCCGATCAATGTCAGTGCGCAGATCCTTCTTGACCGCGAGCGCTGCGTCTCCTGCGCGCGCTGCACCCGCTTCGCCGATCAGATCGCCGGTGATGCCTTCATCGATCTCCTCGAGCGCGGTGCCAAGCAGCAGGTCGGAACTGCCGACGATCAGCCTTTCGATTCGTACTTCTCGGGCAACACCGTGCAGATCTGCCCGGTCGGTGCCCTGACGAGCTCGGCCTACCGCTTCCGCTCGCGTCCGTTCGATCTCGTGTCCGTGCCGACAACATGCGAGCACTGCGCATCGGGCTGCTCACTGCGCACCGATTACCGCCGTGGCGTCGTCACCCGTCGTCTCGCGTGGGATGACCCCGAGGTCAACGAGGAGTGGAACTGCGACAAGGGTCGCTTTGCCTTCCAGTACCAGACCGAGGGCCGTATCTCGGCGCCGATGATTCGCGAGAACGGCGAACTGCGCGTGGCCTCCTGGCCCGAGGCACTGGGTGTCGCGGCCGAGGGCCTGCGCCAGGCGGGTACTGCTGTCGGAGTGCTCGTCGGCGGTCGCGCCACGGTTGAGGATGCCTACGCCTACCAGCGGTTCGCACGCGTCGTGCTCGGTTCCGATCATCTCGACTTCCGCGTCCGTGCGAACTCCGATGAAGAAGCCGCATTCCTGAGGTCGACAGTGGCAGGCGCACCCATGCGCACCACCTATGCCGATCTCGAGAGCGCACCGGCAGTGCTCCTGGTCGCCTTCGAGCCGGAGGACGAATCCCCGATCGTGTTCCTGCGTCTGCGTAAGGCCGCTGCCGCTCGTACCAAGGTGCTCAGCATCTCGGCCACCGCCACTCGCGGGCTCGAGAAGATGAAGGGCACCTGGATCCCGGCAGCCCCGGGCTCCGAGGCTGCTGCCTTGGGCTCACTCGGCTCCGATGTTCTCGAGCAGCTCCGCCAGCCGGGTACGGTCATCCTGGTCGGCGAGCGCATTGCCTCCATCGCAGGTGGGGCCTCGGCTGTGCAGGCACTCGCCGCATCAACGGGCGCTGCGGTCTCGTGGGTACCGCGTCGCGCAGGCGAGCGCGGCGCACTCGATGCCGGCGCACTTGCCGGGCTGCTCCCGCTCGGTCGTCCGCTCACTGACTCGGTCGCACGCAGTGAGGTTGCCGCGGCCTGGGGTGTCTCGGCTGACGTACTTCCGAAGCAGGCTGGTCTCTCCGGTGACAACCTGCTGATGGCGGCGAAGTCGCGCACCATTCGCGCGATCATCTCCGGCGGCGTCGATCTCGGCGATTTCGCCAACCCCGTACTCGCACGCGAGGCCTTCGAGAGCACCGGTTTCGTGCTGTCGCTCGAGAACCACCACTCCAGCGTCACCGAACTCGCCGATGTCGTCCTTCCGGTCGCCGTCGTCACCGAGAAGGCGGGCACCTTCATCAACTGGGAAGGTCGTCCGCGTCCGTTCGGCGAGGTTCTTCGCGATGCGCTGATGATGTCCGATGCCGCAGTGCTCGGCCTCGTTGCGCAGAGCCTTGGTGCGAACGTCGGTGCCTCCGATGTCCCGGCACTGCGCAAGCAGATGGCGTCCATCGGTGCCTGGCAAGGTGCTCGTGAGTCAGTGCCGTCAGTGGCACCGGCAGCAGCGGCCGGGGGAGTCGCACTCGCGACTTGGCGCTACCTACTCGATGCCGGCTCTATGCAGGACGATGAGCCGCACCTGGCCGCGACCGCGCGGCCGGCAGCCGCTGTCGTCTCGGCGGCAACCGCTGCATCACTCGGCAACCCTGCTGAGGTCACCATCTCCGGCCCGGCGGGCGCGATCGCGCTTGCGCTCGAGGTCGGCAATGTCGTCGACAACGCCGTCGTACTGCCGATGAACTCGGCCGGCTGCGTGGTCGCCCGCGATCTGGGAGCCGGCTACGGCGAACAGGTCTCACTGCGCGCAG
>JBPCSY010000031.1:0-2613 GCA_051006695.1 Candidatus Nanopelagicales bacterium | reverse complement strand
GCCAACTGCTTCGGCAGCCAGGAGCGGGAACGTGGTCGCCAGATCGTTCACCCCCACGATCGTCCGCTGACCAGCGCAGAACGGGCAACCTGCACCCTGATTGCGCGAGTTGATGGCGGCTTCCCACCTGTGGCCCTCAGGGCATCGCCAAGGCTTCTTCGCGCCGCTTCCAGGTACGACCGTGCTCGGATCCCAACCGTCGGCCTGCGAGGCCAGCAAGGGATTCTTCGTTGCTAGGTCGTTGAAGCCAGCCAGCGCGCGATAGTTCGAGCAGTACGGGCACCCGCTGCCGTGTCTCGTTCGATTACTGGGACTTGCCTCCCACACATGACCCTTGGCGCATCGCCACGACATCCTCTTGGGACTGCCTGCGGCAACCTCCGCTGGATCCCAGCCGTCCGCCTCTGCCGCCACATCTGGGGCGACCAGGGTTAACGGCGTCCCCTTCCTCGGCATTGAACTCCCCCTCGTTCATGACCAACTTAGACGCAGGGACTGACGGCATGTCAGGTTTCATGTCAGGTTCATGTCAGAGTGACAACGACAACAGGCATTACAAAAGCGAACAGGGTGGACACCTTGTGAGAGGCATCCACCCTGTATCGGGCTCTATTTACATCTTCTTGATTAGTAGCGGTACAGCTCCGGCTTGTACGGGCCTGCCACGTCAACACCGAGGTACTCAGCCTGCTGCTTGGTGAGCTCGGTGAGGCCGACGCCCAGTGCATCAAGATGCAGGCGGGCGACCGACTCGTCGAGCTCCTTGGGCAGCGTGTACACGCCGAGGGGGTACTGATCGAGCTTGGTGAAGAGCTCGATCTGTGCCAGCACCTGGTTCGTGAAGGAGTTGCTCATCACGAAGGAGGGGTGACCGGTCGCGTTGCCAAGGTTCAACAGGCGACCCTCGCTCAGCATGATGATCGAGTGACCGTCGGGGAAGACGAATTCATCAACCTGCGGCTTGATCGTCTTGCGCTTGATGCCCGGCAGGCCCATCAGGCCGGCCATGTCGATCTCGTTGTCGAAGTGACCGATGTTGCCGACAATCGCCTGGTGCTTCATCTTCGACATGTGATCGACGGTGATGACGTCGTAACAACCAGTGGCCGTGATGAAGATGTCGGCAAGGCCGATGACGTCTTCGAGTCGGGCAACCTGGTAGCCATCCATGGCTGCCTGGAGTGCGCAGATCGGGTCGATCTCGGTGATGATGACGCGAGCACCCTGGCCACGCAGTGAGTCAGCCGAGCCTTTGCCGACATCGCCGAAGCCGCAGACGACGGCAACCTTGCCGCCGATCATGGTGTCGGTCGCACGGTTGATGCCGTCGACCAGCGAGTGGCGGCAGCCGTACTTGTTGTCGAACTTGCTCTTGGTGACCGAGTCGTTGACGTTGATCGCCGGGAAGAGCAGGTTGCCCGCCTCGGCCAACTGGTAGAGGCGGTGAACACCAGTGGTGGTCTCCTCGGTGACGCCGAGGATGCCCTTGCCGATCTCGGTCCAGCGGGTGGCATCTTCGGTGAGCGAACGGCGCAGGGTCTCGAGGACGACTGCGTACTCCTCGGAGGTGCTGGCATCAGCGGTCGGCACGACGCCGGCCTTCTCGAACTCAGTGCCCTTGTGCACGAGCATCGTGGCGTCGCCGCCGTCGTCCAGGATCATGTTCGGGCCCTTGCCGTCCGGCCACATCAGGATCTGCTCAGTGCACCACCAGTACTCGGGGAGAGTCTCGCCCTTCCAGGCGTAGACCGGAACACCGTTCGGCTTGTCGACGGTGCCTTCAGGGCCGACGACGATCGCGGCCGCTGCGTGATCCTGAGTGGAGAAGATGTTGCAGGAGGCCCAGCGCACGTCGGCGCCAAGAGCGGTCAGCGTCTCGATCATCACGGCGGTCTGAATGGTCATATGGAGCGAACCGGTAATGCGAGCGCCCTTGAGTGGCTTGCTGTCACCGAACTCGGCGCGCATGGCCATAAGGCCCGGCATCTCATGCTCGGCGAGACGAATCTCGTCGCGGCCGAAATCGGCCAGGGCAAGGTCAGCGACCTTGAAATCGGGGGTGCCATCAGATTTGAACACGGACATGCAGAACTCCTCGTGAATTCGGCTTACATGGATTGGCGAACGTCACGAGGCTTCGTTGGTTCGCAGGCGCGCCCAATTCTGCCAGATCAGGCGGAATCCGCAGAATCGGCGCACCGCGTTCAGGGCCTTCCCCATGAGATCTCTCAGGGTCTGGTGCGAACCTTGAGGGGACGACTGCTCGTAGGCCCACTCAATCGGCCGATTCCTAGCCCGGGTAGGGCTCATTTGGGTAATACGCATATGTGTTCCTCACGCACACGTATCCGCCAGTGTGGCTATTCGGCCATTCCATCCAGCTGGGATTCCAGCCCGATTGGCAGGCCTCCGAGGAACTCGATCGCGCGTAGGCCTTCTGCCAGAGACTGAGATTCATCGCGTTGCCGGAGTCCACGTACGTGATGAACCCGAACGTCATCGACACGATCGTGTCGAGGGCCCACGCCGCTCCGGCGGGATTGCTGAACATCGCATAGGTACCCGGTGCTCGTGTTCCCAGATTCGACCACATCTGGTACGTGCCTACAGACT
>JBPCSY010000030.1:0-12723 GCA_051006695.1 Candidatus Nanopelagicales bacterium | reverse complement strand
TACCCCACCGTCGGGCCGCTGCGGGGAAATCCCCCCAGTAACTAGTAACCCCCCGCCACCGCGTAAGGGCGCCACCATCCGGCCGCGCCCTTCCTCAATTCTGCGAGCACGTGTCAGCCGGTCAGGCCGGTAATCATGGCTGCGAGCTGCGTGCCGTGCTCGTCGGCGAGTGCAGCCTTGCGCAGGAGTGCGACCTGCTGTGCGGCGTCGCCGCGGATGGCGATACCGGGAAGCACTCGCATGATCTCGTTGAAACTGTGCATACCGCGTGCGTGAGTCTCGCCGTAGCCCTTGACCAGCTGCTGGCACTCCACGATCTCGCAGGCAAGGGCGTAGTTAGTCGCGGCGTACTCGCGCACCGTGGTGAGCCACGTGTCGATGCGTGCCTGCTCGAGGCCGAAGCGCAGTGAGCGCCGACGGATCGGGCGACAACGGGCCATCGTGTAGAGCATCGTGTAGCCCCAGACCGAGGTCGTCTGCAGCTTGATGCCCTTGAGGGTGACGCGATGAATCAGCTTGTTCGCAGCCTTGGAATTCAGCACCCAGCGCCCGAGCCCGGTGGGCAAGGTATCGCTGATCTCCTCAACCTGCGGATGCAGGTACTCGCGCACCTGCATCATCTGCTCGTCGTTGACGCGAGCCTCCTTGCCGACGCGATCGAAGCGGCGGGCACGGGTCTTGTGGAAGGCGACTCGGATGGTGTCCTCATAGGTCATCCACAGTGCGGTGAAGCGGGCGGTCTCGGTGGTCAGGCGCGCGCTGCCGTCGGCGTCGGTCTCGAAGGCGGCTACTGAGGCCACGCGGTCGAGGTACTCATCGGCGTACTTGACGTCCTGGTACTCGGCCGTGCGCTTGATGCCGTTGACCAGCATGTGACGAGATGCTGCCGGGAACGAGAGGATGCGCTGTGCCTGCGCCGTGAGCTTGCTGCCGACGAGTGCGGCGGGATTAGCGATGGCCAGCTCGATCTCCGCACTCTGGGCGATCTCGGCGGCGATGGCCTCCTCGACCTCGGCCGGGCGGGACCCGAGGGTCAGCTCGATCACCGGACGCTGCGAGGCGGCGGCGACGCGGAAGCCCTCGGCGAAGGCGCGAAGGCTCGACTCGACACCCTTTCCACCCGAGCGAATGGCTTCCTCGAACTGCTCGCGAGTGAACGGCAGGGTGCCTGATGCCGCGATGGCACCGAAGAGCACCGCACTGATTACTGAGCCCGTCTCGTCAGCGATTCGAGCGAAGTCACCGCGCCAGAATGACTTCGATGCGCCGATGGCAGCATCGATAATCTCCTGGGAGTCGATTCGCCCGTCGCCCATCGCAGTGCGCTCGGGCATCGCGTAGGTGCGGCTGGTCGAGGCGATGAGCACACTGCGATCGGGGGTGCAGAACCCTCGCTGGATCGCACGACCGGCCTCCATGAGCTCGGAGGCGACCACCACATCAACCTCGCCGGGGGTGGGCATGGTGCTGAGCACGGGGTAGCGCGGGTTCGGGGAATCCTCGCGGGGGAAGAGCTCGACGTAGTACACAGTGGCGCCGGTGCGCTGCGCGACGCCGGGCACCGAGGTGCTCTGGGCGAACCAGCCATTGTGCTCCGAGAGCGCAACGATCCAGTCGGAGAGCACGCCACCGCCCTCGCCGCCCATGGCGAGGATCGCCATGGTGATCGGTCGGGTGCGGCCGGCTACGGCAGGGTTCGCCTGGGTCATGGTCGTCATATCAGTTCATTCCTCGTCGATCGTGGCTCAGGATGCAGCCGGTTCGATACCGGTCAGGCGTCGCTCGATGCCGCGTTGCAGCATCCCGATGTACCAGCGGCGAACCGCGAGCTTGGTGCGATCCCAGCGACTGGGGTTGGTGATGATCTGGGTCTGGTAGAACGACGGGCACAGTGCCGCAGCATGTGCGTTCTCGCCGCAGAGTCCGCAGCCCACGCACGAGCTGATCACCTGGGCGATCGGGTCAGTGCGCATCGGATCGGGATTCTCGGCAATGGTGAGAGACGGGCAGCCGGAGATGCGGATGCAGGAGTGATCACCCGTGCAGGTCTCGGGGTCGACGCCGAAGCGTTCGCGCACCACGCGCTTGCCCTCCTTGGCGGCCTTCGCCATCGCCGGCTTCTCGCGGCGCATCCGATTCAGGGTGCACTCGCTCTGCGCGATGATGACCTTGGGGCCCTTCTCCTCACTGGTGAGGGCTTCCTTGAACAGGTCGCGCATCTCGTCGACCTTGTACGTGTTCGTCGACGTACGCGACCACTTGACGCCGATACCGCGCACAGCGGCCTCGATGGGGTGCTTGGTCGAGCGATTGGGGTTGTCGGCCTTGGAGGAGAGAACATCCTGACCACCGGTTGCTGCGCTGTAGGCGTTATCGACGATCACGAGAAGTTGGTCGTTCTCATTGAAGACTGCATTGCCTACGCCTGAGGTCAGGCCGTTATGCCAGAAGCCGCCATCGCCCATCACGGCAATCGGACGCTTCATCGCACCGGAGCCATTGAGGGCCGAGGCGGCAGCCGAGCCCAGGCCGTAGCCCATAGTGGTCGCACCGATGTTGAAGGGTGCGTTGATGCTGAACAGGTGGCAGCCGATGTCAGCGCTGACGTAGTGCTCACCCACCTCGCGCTGAGCGAGGGTGAGTGCCGCGAAGATCGGGCGCTCGGGGCACCCTGTGCAGAATCCCGGTGGACGTCCCTGGACGAGATCGGTAGCGATACGCGGAGCCATCGGGGAGCGGGGGTCGTCAGTCGGGAGTGCCAGTGCCGGCAGGTCGACACCCTCAAGGGACTCTGGCGCGTACTTCTGCATGAAGGCCAGGACGCCCTTCGTGACTGCCGCGGGGGTGTACTCGCCGGCCACGGGGAGAACGTCCTTGCCATGCAGCTTCACGGTGGCATCAGCACGACGCAGGACAGCCTGGATGTTCTGCTCGATGTAGTCAGGCTGGCCCTCCTCCACGAGGAGCACTGCCCGCTTGCCCTTGCAGAACTCGACGACCTCATCGTCGATCACGGGGTACGTGACGTTCATGATGTAAAGCGGAACCTTGCTCTCGCCGTAAATGTCGGAGAGGCCCAGCAGCTCGAGTGCACGATTGACGTTATTGAACAGGCCACCCTGAAGGATGATGCCGATGTCCTGGCCCTCGCCGGGCATGTACTCATTGAGCTTGTTCTCCTTGATGAACTTCACGGCGGCCGGCCAGCGCTTGGTGAGCTTCTCCTGCTCGTGCGCGAAGTTCATGGGGGGCAGCACGATGCGGCTGAGATCGCGCTCGGGATTCTCGACGGCCTCCTTGATGGTCATCTTCGGGCGCTTGTTGTCCTTGGCGATGAACGAGCCGTGGAGATGGCAGGAGCGAAGGCGCAGCTCGAGGATCACGGGGGTATTGCTGGCCTCGGAGAGCTCGAAGCCCTTCTCGACCATGTCGACGATGGCGGTGAGGTTCGGCCGGGGATCGAGCAGCCACATCTGAGACTTCATGGCGAAGGCGTGGGTGCGCTCCTGCATGATGCTGGAGCCCTCTCCATAGTCCTCGCCGATGATCACGAGCGCGCCGCCACGGACTCCGCCGGAGGCCAGGTTCGCAAGCGCATCGGAGGCTACGTTGAAGCCGACCGTCGACTTGAAAGTGATAGCGCCGCGCAGCGGATAGTGGACCGAGGCGCCGAGCATGGCTCCGGCGGTGGCCTCGGAGGCGCTGTTCTCGAAGTAGATGCCGAGCTCGTCAAGGATCTCCTGGGCATCGCCGAGGACATCCATCAGGTGCGAGATGGGAGCACCCTGATAGCCGCCGACATAGGAGACGCCCGACTGCAGCAGGCCCTTGGTGACGGCAAGGATGCCCTCGCCGTGGAACTCCTGGCCCTCGCCAATGCGCAGGGCCTTGACTTCGTTGGCAAATGAGCGCTCAGCCATTGTTGCTCTTCTCTCGATGGGTGGTGCGGGGTATCAGGTGGTACGAAAGTTCAGGAACCGTTCAGTGCGCCGATGACGGCGGTGGTGACGCCTTCAGTATCGGATGTGCCGCCGAGATCCGCAGTGCGAGTCGCGGGGGAGGCGAGGGTGGCCGCGATGGCCGACATGATGCGGTCGCTGATCTCGGTCTGGCCGAGGTGCTCCAGCATCATCGCCCCCGACCAGATGGCCGCGATCGGGTTCGCGATGCCCTTGCCCATGATGTCGGGTGCCGAGCCGTGGACCGGCTCGAACATCGAGGGGTAACGGCGCTCGGGATCAAGATTGGCGGATGCGGCAATGCCGAGGCTGCCCACGGTGGCAGCCGCAAGGTCGCTGAGAATGTCGCCGAACAAGTTCGAGGCGACGATGACATCGAAGTCATGCGGACGCTGCACGAGCTCGGCGGCAAGTGCGTCGATCAGCACCTTGCGGGTGGCAATGCTCGGGTATCGGGCGGCGACCTCGTCGACGACTTCGTCCCAGAAGGGCATCGTGTGGATGATGCCATTCGACTTGGTGGCCGAGGTGAGCTTCGAACGGCGCGATTGCGCCTGCTCGAATGCATAGGCGGCTACACGCTCGATGCCGGTACGAGTGAAGACGTTCTCCTGGATGGCGAACTCGCGATTAGTGCCACGGCCGAATCGACCACCGAGCTCGGAGTACTCGCCTTCGGTGTTCTCGCCCACGATCACCATGTCGATGCGAGCATCGGAGGGAATGGTGACACGAACGGGTACGCCCTCGAACTGACGCACCGGTCGAAGGTTCACGTACTGGTCGAAGGCCCGCCGAATCGGGATCAGCAGGCCCCACAGTGACTCATGGTCAGCGACGTCGGGTCGGCCGACGGCGCCCAGGAAGACCGCATCGCTTTGGCTGAGGCGATCGATGCCGTCACTGGGCATCATTGAGCCGTTGGCCACCAGGTAGTCACAGCCCCAGTCGAGCCAGTTCCAATCGATGCTGACGCCTGACTGCGCTGCGGCGTGGTCGATGACCCGCGTGGCCGCAGGGAGTACCTCGTTGCCGATTCCGTCGCCGGGGATCGTCGCGATTGTCAGGCGTGAACTCGTCATCGTCAGGCGAGTTCCTGGTGTCCGCCGTTGTCCTCGTAGACGCTCTCGGCGAAGAGTGCCAACGAGTTGATCATCGGGAAGTCATTGAACGAGAACAGGAATGCCGGGTTGGAGGCATCGTCATTGTGATGCTCGTGCCACGACCATGACGGCACGACGAAGATGTCGTGCTCCTTCCAGTCGTAGCGCTTGCCGTCGATGATCGAGTGACCCTTGCCCTCGGCCACGTGGTAGACCACGGAGCCGGTGTGGCGATGGGCCTTCGAGGCGAAGCCGGGCTTGAGCATCTGCATGTGCGCGCCCATGGTCGGCATCACTGAGCCGCCGGTGTGCGGGTTCACGTATTCCATGATCACGCCGTCGTACTCCGTGCCGTCGGAAACCTTGCCGTAGTTCTCGAGCGCATCGCGGGTCTGGACCCACGGGAAGCCGAGCAGTGGGGAGTAGGGCTTGCCCCAGTTGCGATTGGCCGGCTTCAGGATTCCGCTGCCATGGGTAAGGATCGAGGTGTTGTTCACCTTGCCGGGCACTTGGTAGAGATCGGGATGTACCTCGTAGAAGTTGGCATCGAGGGCATTAACCAGCGGGATGTCGAGTCCGTCCTGCCAGATCACGAAGTTGTCGGCGGCCTCATTGCCGTGCTCATGCCAGGTGCCGTTGGGCGTGATGGCGAAGTCGTTGGGGCCGACCTTGAGGCGATCGCCGTCGACAATGGTCCAGGCGCCGGTGCCCTCGATGACGAAGCGGAGTGCGCTGGCGGCATGTCGATGGGCGGTCATCGACTCACCGGGGTTCATGATCTGGATCCCGGTGTAGAGCAGGCCCACGGCGGCGGCGAGTTCGCGACGACCGTCATTGACCAGGTAGATCACGCGACGGCCGGCGTCCTTGCCCTGCACGAGGGTCGCTGACTCCACCACGAAGGGGCGCATTCGCTCGTAGCTCCAGAACATGGGCACGCTCTTGGGCTGGGGGTACCACGGCTCGATCTCATTGGCCACGTTCCACAGGGCTCCGGTGCCGACTGCATCGAGCCGGGTATAGAACTCCTCGAGCTCGGGGGTGTCATGAACCCGTGCGCGCCCGGCAATGTCCTCGATCTTCGCCATGATGTCTCACCTCTATATATGTGCCTCTGGCGGGTATTCCGTGGGGGAAGCCCAAGAAAAGGCTACCGTGATCTTTGATCAAATGCTACCCTTTGCCGAATCCTCCCGAACGGGAATCAACTGAAGGCGAGTCCGGTGATCACCTATCCCCAGTTCCGCGCCGCGGCCGTGCAGGCTGCGCCGGTCTTCCTGGATACCGATGCCACCATCGAGAAGGCCTGCCGGCTTATCGCCGAGGCCGCCGCCGGTGGTGCCAAGCTCGTCGTGTTCCCCGAGGTCTTCGTGCCGGGCTACCCCTACTGGAACTGGACCATGACCCCGGTCAAGGGCAGTGCCTGGTTCGAGAAGCTCTTCCGCGCGGCCATCAACGTGCCCGGCCCCGAGGTCGATGCACTGCGTATCGCTGCACGTGATGCGGGCGCACATGTCGTGATCGGCATTAACGAGCGCGATCCCTACTCGATGGGCACCCTCTACAACTCTCTTCTCTTCATCGACGATGCCGGTGAGGTCATCGGCGTACATCGCAAGCTCGTGCCGACCTGGGCCGAGAAGCTCACCTGGGCCGGCGGCGACGGCAGCTCGCTTCGGGTCTACGAGACCTCGATTGGGCGCCTCGGTGGCCTGGCCTGTGGCGAGAACACCAACACGCTCGCTCGCTTCGCCCTCCTGGCCCAAGGCGAGAACATCCACACCGCCAACTACATCTCGCTCCCCACGGCGCCGGCAGAATACGACATGGTCGAGGCCATCAAGGTGCGCGCTGCGGCGCACTCATTCGAGGGCAAGGTCTTCACCGTCGTAGCCTGCTCGGCCATCACTCCCGAGATTGTTGACGCGGTTGCGCACGATGACGAATCGCGCACGATGCTCGAGCGCAAGCACTCGGCATTCAGCGGGATCTTCGGGCCCGACGGCCGCCTGATCGGCGAGCCACTCATCGACGTCGAGGGCATCGTCTACGCCGATATCGATCTCAATAAGTGCATTCAGCCCAAGCAGATGCACGACATCATCGGCCATTACAACCGATTCGATGTCTTCCAGTTGCACGTGAACCGCACTCCGCAGCCGAAGATCGTCTTCAACGAACTGCCGCCGGTGGAATCCGCCGCCGACATCACCGAGCTCTAACCTCACCAACCCACACAGGAGAAATCGCATGCGTTTCGTCACTTACAGCACCGCGGCACAGGCTGATCCCCGTATCGGCCTCGTCGTCAATGGCGACACCGTCGTCGACCTGCGCGCGGCACTCGCCGGCACTGTCGACGTTCCCGTGAAGCTGATCGACTACATCGCCGCAGGCGAGGAGCTCCATGCCAAGGTCCGTGCCGCCGCGGCCGCGGGCACGTGGGCGGCAGGCACCACCAGCCCACTTGCCGATGCGCGCCTGCACGCGCCGCTACGCCCGGGAAAGGTCGTCGGTGTTGGCCTGAACTACGTCGAGCATGTCGAGGAGTCGAGCCGCACGCTCGACACCGACAAGGAGCTCCCGACACGCCCCGTGCTGTTCAGCAAGCCCGGCACTGCAGTCGTCGGCCCGAATGAGCCCATCCAACACAACGGTGCGATGACTCAGCAGCTCGACTGGGAGTGCGAGCTCGCCGTGGTCATGGGTGCCGCTGCCCGCAATGTCAGCGAGGCAGATGCACTCAAGCACGTGTTCGGCTACAGCATCGTCAACGACATCAGCGCCCGCGATCAGCGTCGCTCGGGCCAGTGGTTCTTCTCCAAGGGTCAGGATTCCTACTGCCCGTTCGGTCCGATGATCGTCACCACCGACGAGATCACCGACCCGCACACCCTGCAGCTCTCGCTGACGGTCAATGGTGATCAGCGCCAGAACGGCAACTCCAAGCACATGCTGTTCAAGATTCCGACCCTCATTGCTGACATCAGTTCGGGTGTCACCCTCGAGCCCGGCGATGTCATCGCCACCGGTTCACCGCAGGGCGTGGGCGCAGCGATGAACCCGCCGACCTTCCTGCAGCCGGGCGATGTCGTGGCGTGCACGATCGACGCGATCGGCACCCTCAGCAACCCAGTCGTGGCGGTCTGACATGGCAAAGACCAGCTACCGCGTCGGCCTCATCGTGCCGAGCTCGAATGTCACGATGGAGACCGAGATCCCGGCCATGCTTCGCGCCCGCGAGGCAGTCGAACCTGAGCGCTTCACCTTCCACTCCTCGCGCATGCGCATGAAGTCGGTGACCAAGGAAGAGCTCGAGGCCATGGACGATGCCTCCGATCGCTGTGCGGTCGAGCTCTCCGACGCTCAGGTTGACGTCATGGGCTACGCCTGCCTGGTGGCGATCATGACTCGCGGTGCCGGGTACCACTGCACCTCGTCCGACCGCCTCGGCAAGATTGCCCGTGCGGAGGGCTGCGAGGCTCCGGTCGTGACGAGTGCAGGTGCACTCATGGATGCCCTCACGTTGATGGGTGCCAAGAAGGTCGCACTGATCGCGCCGTACATGCTTCCGCTCACCAAGCAGGTTGTTGCCTACATCGAGGATGGCGGCTTCGAGGTCACTGACTTCGTGGCCCTCGAGATCCCGGACAACCTCGAGGTCGGCGCTCAGGATCCGATGAACCTCGATGCCATTGTCGATCGCCTCGATCACAGTGAGGCCGATGTCGTGATCCTGTCGGCCTGCGTGCAGATGCCCTCGCTCGCCGCGATCCAGAAGGTCCAGGATCGCATCGGCAAGCCGGTCATCTCGGCAGCCGTGGCCACCACGTACTACCTGCTCAAGGAGATGGGCCTTAAGCCCGTCGTGCCGAACGCCGGTGCCCTGCTCAGTGGCGCGTACTAGCGCCCACGCACGAGGCCCGCTGCCCCTTCAGGGGTGGCGGGCCTCGTCATGTGCGGGGGTGGGCGAAGCCGGCTAAAAGCCGCCTTCCGTTCCAATCGAGAACCCGGCCTCGATGTCCTCCTTGAGGTACGTCTTGAAAGCGATGTGGGTCTCGGTGGAGACGATGCCGGGCACGACGCCGATCTTGTCGTTGACGATGCGAGCCACCTCATCGTGATCCTTGACCGTGATGATGACGACGAGATCGATCTTGCCGGTCACCGAGTACACGGTGGAGACACCCGGAACCCGGGTCAGGGCCTCGCCGACCTCGTTGATGTGTCCGGACTTCACCTGGAGAAAGCACAGCGCTGTCAGCATTCGGCCAGTGTAGCCAGGGGCTGGCCACGGTGGCCGGCATTAGCGAGCGGTTCCCCTTGCGCTCGGGGTAGCATTACTGGATATTTGCGATAGTCAATTTCCCGCTACATCCGTGGCGGCCTGAGATGGAGTGCACATGCGCATCGCGGTCATCGGCGGCGGCCCCGGCGGTCTCTACTTCTCCAGCCTGGTCAAGCAGCTGAACCCGGCGGCCGAGATCACCGTGTGGGAGCGCAATGCACCTGACGACACCTTCGGCTTCGGCGTGGTCTTCAGCGACCAGACCCTCAGCGGGATCAAGGCATCCGATCGCCCGGCCTTTGACGACATGGGCAAGTCCTTCGCCTATTGGGATGACATCGACATCGTGGTCGACGGCCAATCGATGACCATCGGCGGCAATGGATTCGCTGCCATGAGTCGCAAGGAACTCCTGAACGTTCTGCAACGCCGAGCAATCGCACACGGAGTCGATATTCACTTCCGCACCGAGGCGCCGCCGGTCGAAGAGCTCATGGCCGAGTACGACCTCGTGCTGGCCAGCGATGGCATCAACTCACCGATTCGCGACAAGTACTCCGATCACTTCGGAACTTCGATCGATCCGCGAGAGTGCAAGTTCATGTGGCTGGGCACTGACAAGGTCTACGACGCCTTCAAGTTCTTCGTGCGCAACACCCCCTTCGGTGCCATGCAGATTCATTCGTACCCGATGGATGCAAACGGCAGCACCTTCATCGTCGAGATGCACGAGGACACCTGGCGCAAAGCGGGCTTCGACAAGGTCGACTCAGCATCGCTTCCGCCGGGAGTGAGTGACCTCGAGAGCATTGAGCGCATTGCTGAGATCTTCAAGGAAGATCTTGACGGTGGGTCACTGCTCGCGAACAACAGTAAGTGGATCGCCTTCCGCACGATTCGCAACAAGACCCTCGTGTACAAGAACATGGCACTGCTCGGTGACTCGGCACACACCGCTCACTACTCGATCGGCTCGGGAACGAAGCTGGCGATGGAGGATGCCCTCGCTCTTGCGGCCTGCGTAATCGAGCAGCCCACCATCGCCGATGCGTTGAAGGCCTACGACACCGAGCGTGGCCCGGTCATCAAGAGCACCCAGCGCTCAGCCCAGGCGAGCATGGAGTGGTTCGAGGAGATCGACCAGTACGTCGGCCAAGAACTCCCGCAGTTCGTCTTCAACATGATGACTCGCAGTCGTCGCGTCACCTACGGCAACCTGCAGGCGCGTGATCCGAAGTTCGTGGCGGAGGTCGATGCCTGGCTGCTCAAGAGCGAGATTGCCGCGGGGCGTGTTCCGGCCGACACCACCCCGCGTCCGCCGATGTTCCTGCCGTTCCGCCTGCGCGAGGTTGACATTCCCAACCGCGTTGTCGTCTCGCCCATCGGCCTGTACTCGGCCATCGATGGCGTGCCGAGCGATATCCACCTGGTGCACTACGGCGCTCGCGCACTCGGTGGCGCCGGTCTGATCCTCACGGAGATGGCGGCGACCTCCGCTGACGGCCGCATCACACCTGGTTGCCCGGGAATCTGGAACGACGCTCAGCAGGCCGGCTGGGCTCGCGTGGTCGACTACGTCCACACCACGCCTGCGAAAATCGGCCTGCAGCTCGGCCACGCCGGCCGCAAGGGTGCGGTCAAGCCGTCGTGGGAAGGCATGGACGCCCCGCTCGACTCGGGCGCCTGGCCGCTGATCTCCCCGTCGCCGCTCGCCTGGGCAGAGGGCAATCAGGCGCCGCGCGAGATGACCCGCGGGGACATGGACGATGTCGTCGCCGAATTCGCCGAGTCGACTCGCCGTGCTGCACTTGCGGGCTTCGATCTTCTCGAGCTGCATTTCGCGCACGGCTTCCTGATCTCCTCCTTCCTCACTCCGGTGAGCAATCAGCGAACCGACGAGTACGGGGGATCGACGGAGAACCGTCTTCGCTTCCCGCTCGAGGTCTTCGATGCGGTGCGAGCGGCATGGCCTGCTGATCGACCGATCAGCGTGCGCCTCTCGGCGACCGACTGGGTATCTGACGGCATCACCGAGGAAGAATCGATCGTCATCGCACAGGCATTTGCCGATCACGGTGCTGACATCCTCGACGTGTCCACTGGTGAGACCACGCCCAAGGCTCGTCCGGCCTACGGGCGCTCGTACCAGACTCCGTTCTCGGACCGTATCCGCAATCTCGTCGGAATTCCGACGATCGCGGTCGGCGCGATCAGCAGCTGGGACGACGTCAACACGAATATCGCGGCAGGGCGCGCTGACCTGTGCGCGGTGGGGCGTCCGCATCTGTACGACCCGAACTGGACACTGCACGCGGCCGCTGACCAGGACTACCCGATGGCATGGCCTGACCCGTACCTCTGGGGAAGCAGCAAGCCGGCCGCCGGCCGCAGTGAGGATCCCAAGCCTCGGCTCGTCCTCGTGCCTGAGGAGACCACGGTGGTCAATCGCCCCAGCCGCTGGCGACCATAGAAACCGCTCGCCGCACACATCAAACTCCGCTAGCGTCGCCGTCGGTAACGCTGAACCGCACATCGAAGGGAAGCACATGTCCGATCTCTCCGGCCTCGCCGCCGCCATCCTCGACGGCTCGGTCGAGGTCATCGACCTCACGTCGCCGCTTCACTCGGAGACGCCGATCCTCCAGCTTCCGCCGGAGATGGGCCAGACCGCGAAGTTCAGCCTCGAGCTCATCATCAGTTATGACGACAAGGGCCCGGCCTGGTACTGGAACAACATCCACACCGGCGAGCACACCGGCACGCACTTCGATGCGCCGAATCACTGGATCACCGGCAAGGATCTCGACGACGTCTCGCAGGTTCCGGCCAAGCGCCTGATCGGTGCCGCCGCGGTCATCGACAAGACCGCTGAGGTTGCGGGCAACCCTGACTACTGCTTGACCCTTCAGGATGTTCTCGACTGGGAGGCTGCCAATGGCCCCCTGCCGGAGAACGGCTGGATGCTCTTCCGCACCGGCTGGTCGCAGTACGGCGATGACCCCGCGGCATTCGCCAATGCCGACGAGAACGGCCCGCACACCCCGGGTGTCACGCCCGAGGCAGCGGAGTACATCTCGAAGACCAAGATCCTCGGCTGGGGCGTCGAGACTGTCGGCACTGATGCCGGCGGCGCCTTCGGCTTCGAGCCGCCGTTCCCGTGCCACACGATGTTCATGGGCGCGAATAAGTACGGTGTCACCCAGCTGCGCAATCTCGACAAGATCCCGACCAAGGGCGCTGTCGTGATCGTCGCACCGCTGCCGATCGTCAACGGTTCGGGCAGCCCGTGCCGAGTGCTCGCACTCGTGCAGCGCTAAGTACCTGTGAACGAAGCGGGGGTCCACGGAATGGGTCCCCCGCATGGTTCGTTGGT
>JBPCSY010000029.1:0-4255 GCA_051006695.1 Candidatus Nanopelagicales bacterium | reverse complement strand
ATCTCGTCGTCGGTGAGGCCGTGGGCAACGAGCGAGGCGAGCTCATCCCGGCAGACCTGCAGCACTGATTCGACCTTGCCGGGCAGGCAGCCCACGTAGATGCCGAAGGCGCCATTGTCGGCGAAGCTCTGCGCATACGAGTAGACCGAGTACGCCATTCCGCGCTTCTCGCGGATTTCCTGGAACAGCCGGCTGCTCATGCCGCCGCCGAGGGCTGTCGACAGCACGCTCATGGCATAGCGGCGTGAGTCACCGCGCACCAGGCCGGGCATGCCCAGCACCAGATGCGCCTGCTCGGTCGGACGCTCGACAATGCGCACGCCGGTAGCCGACGAGCGCGAGTTTCCGCCCTTGCGAGCCGGAGTGATCTCTGCCGCGTCGTCGAGCACGTGAGCGAAGGCCTTGCGCACGAGCTTGACGACAGTGTCGTGATCGAGGGACCCTGCGACCGAGACGACCATGGATCCCGGCTTGTAGCGCGAGCGATAGAACCGATTGATCGATGCCCGCGGAATTGCCTCGATGGTCGAGGTTGTGCCGAGGATCGGGCGTCCGAGCGGCGAGTCACCGAAGAGAACCGATGCGAATTCATCGTGCACGACATCACTGGGATCGTCATCGTGCATGGCGATCTCCTCGAGGATCACGCCACGCTCGGACTCGACGTCAGCCGAGAGGATCAGTGCGTCAGTGACAACGTCGCTGACGACGTCGATGGCCAGCGGAAGATCGTTGTCGAGCACGCGTGCGTAGTAGCACGTGTACTCCTTGGTGGTGAAGGCATTGAGATCGCCGCCGACCGCCTCGATCGAAGCGGAGATCTCCAGGGCATCGCGCTTATGGGTGCCCTTGAACAGCAGATGCTCGAGGTAATGCGCGGAGCCCATCGTGGCCGGCGTCTCATCGCGTGAGCCGACGCCCACCCACACGCCGAAGGCCACCGAGCGCACGCCCGGCACCTGCTCGGTAATGATGCGCAAACCGCCAGGGAGGACGGTCCGGCGGACAATGCCGCCGTCGCCCTCCCTGAGCAGTGTTCGCGTTGTTGCCTTAGCCATTGCTGGCGGCGGATTCCTCGACGACCGGGATCAGCGAGAGCTTGCCGCGCTGATCGATTTCCTTGATCTCGACCTGGATCTTGTCGCCGACCTTGAGGACGTCTTCCACGTTCTCGATGCGCTTGCCGCCTGCGAGCTTCTTGACCTAGGAGATGTGCAGCAGGCCGTCCTTGCCCGGCATGAGGGAGACGAAGGCGCCGAAGGCAGCCGTCTTGACGACGGTTCCGAGGAAGCGCTCGCCCACCTCGGGCATGGTCGGGTTGGCGATCTGATTGATCGCGGTACGGGCAGCCTCGGCCGAGGGGCCATCGGTGGCGCCGATGTAGACAGTGCCGTCATCCTCGATCGAGATATCAGCGCCCGTGTCTTCCTGGATCTGGTTGATGATCTTGCCCTTGGGGCCGATGACCTCACCGATCTTGTCGACAGGGATCTTCACCGCGATGACGCGAGGTGCAGTTGCCGCCATCTCATCGGGAACGTCGATGGCCTCGTTCATGACCTCGAGGATCGTGAAGCGAGCATCGCGTGCCTGCTGCAGTGCGCCGGCCAGGACCGAGGCGGGGATGCCATCGAGCTTGGTATCGAGCTGCAGTGCGGTCACGAACTGCTTGGTGCCTGCGACCTTGAAGTCCATGTCGCCGAAGGCATCCTCGGCTCCGAGGATGTCGGTCAGTGCGACGTACTCGGTCTTGCCGTCGACCTCGCCCGAGATCAGGCCCATGGCGATACCGGCCACAGGTGCACGCAGCGGCACACCGGCGTTGAGCAGCGACATGGTCGATGCGCAGACAGAGCCCATCGAGGTCGAGCCATTGGAGCCGAGAGCCTCGGACACCTGGCGGATGGCGTACGGGAACTCCTCGCGCGCGGGAAGCACCGGCAGCAGCGCGCGCTCGGCGAGTGCTCCGTGGCCGATCTCGCGACGCTTGGGCGAGCCCACGCGGCCGGTCTCACCGGTCGAGTACGGCGGGAAGTTGTAGTTGTGCATGTAGCGCTTGCGGTTGTCGGGGTTCAGCGTGTCGAGCTGCTGCTCCATCTTGAGCATGTTCAGCGTGGTGACGCCCAGGATCTGGGTCTCGCCGCGCTCGAACAGTGCCGAGCCGTGAACGCGCGGGATGACATCGACCTCTGCGGACAGGGTGCGGATGTCGGTGAGGCCGCGGCCGTCGATGCGCACCTTGTCGCGCAGGACGCGATCGCGGACGCACTTCTTGGTGACGGACTTCAGCGCAGCACCGAGCTCCTTCTCGCGGCCCTCGAACTGCGAGGAGAGCTCAGCGATGACGGTGACCTTGATGTCGTCGAGGGCAGCCTCGCGCTCGGCCTTGCTGACGATGGTCAGGGCCTTGGTGACATCGGCGAAGGCCAGGCGCTCGACGGCGTCGTAGGCATCGGCCTGGTACTCGAGGAAGATCGGGAACTCGCCGGTCGGCTTGGCAGCCTTGGACGCGAGCTCGATCTGGGCCTCGCACAGGGCCTTGATGAACGGCTTGGAAGCCTCGAGGCCCTGGGAGACAACCTCTTCGGTCGGTGCAGTGGCGCCACCGGCGACGAGCTCGATGGTGCGCAGCGTTGCCTCGGCCTCGACCATCATGATCGCGACGTCGTCACCTGCGATGCGGCCGGCGACGACCATGTCGAACACGGCCTCCTCGAGCTGCTCGTGGGTGGGGAAGGCAACCCACTGGCCACCGATGAGGGCAACGCGAACGCCGCCGATCGGGCCACTGAACGGAAGACCGGCCAGCTGTGTGGACGCCGATGCCGCGTTGATGGCGACAACGTCGTAGAGATCGCGCGGGTTGAGCGACATGACGGTGATGACGACCTGAACCTCATTGCGCAGGCCCTTGACGAAGGTCGGGCGCAGCGGGCGGTCGATGAGACGGCAGGTGAGGATGGCATCTTCGGTCGGGCGACCCTCGCGGCGGAAGAACGAGCCGGGGATGCGTCCGATGGAGTACATGCGCTCCTCGACATCAACCGTCAGCGGGAAGAAGTCGAACTGGTCCTTGGGGTTCTTGGACGCAGTGGTGGCCGAGAGCAGCATGGTCTCGTCGTCGAGGTACACGGCAACGGAGCCTGCAGCCTGGCGTGCCAGGCGACCGGTCTCGAAACGGATGGTGCGGGTGCCGAACGACCCATTGTCGATAACGGCTTCGGTGATCTGGGGACCCTCCACGGGTGCCTCCTGTTCTGTTGACAGGGGCGCACACGTCTTGCGGCCGGTGGCGGTCATCGATCGAGGCCCACGGGCATCAAGCCCGGAGGTCACTACCGAGGACCGAACTACTGGCGCGCGCTGTCGCGGCGCCCCGGATTTTCGAGTGATTCTTTTCTTCGGATGAAGTTGTAGTGCTGATGCCGGTGGAACGGCATCGTGTGGTGCGCTGTCTCCGCGAATACGGCTACAGGAGAAGGATTCAGGAGTCAGCGCCCTTGCGGGCGCCGACTCGCCGAATACATAGCGACGAATGCCCAGCTTCTCGATGATCGTGCGGTAGCGGGCGATGTCGGTCTTGACCAAGTACTGGAGCAGACGACGGCGCTGTCCGACGAGGATCAGCAGACCGCGACGGCTGTGGTGGTCGTGCTTGTGCATCTTGAGGTGCTCGGTGAGATCCTGGATGCGCTTGGTCAGCATCGCGATCTGAACCTCGGGTGAACCGGTGTCGCCCGGCTTGGTGCCGTATTCGGCAACGATCTGGGCCTTGACTGCGGAATCGAGAGGCATTGCTTTCCCTTCGGGCGCGCTGCACGAGGCAGCACTTCTCATAATCGACACGAATCGCAAAGCGCCCGCTTCACGACCGTCTGGAGTCTTGAGGCTATCAGCCAGCACTCAGGGGGCGAAATCCACCCGAGAAACCGGCATATCGGACTCTGCCCGCCGCAATGGCCTCGCCATGAGCACTCGGACCGGGACGCACTCTGGCCGGACTTACTCCTTCTCGGCGACCCGCTCCGCCTCGAGCTCGAGATCCTCGACTGCGATGTCATCGGGCCCGGGGCGCCGCCTGGTCGAGACGATCAGGTAGATCAGGGCGCCGAGGCCGACCAGGATCGAGGTCCAGTCGTTGAGCCGCAGGCCCAGGATGTGGTGGGCGTCATCAATGCGCAGGCTCTCGATCCAGAAGCGACCGATGCAGTAGAGCAGCACATAGAGGGCAAAGACTCGGCCGTGACCCATCCGG